>JAHCKU010000040.1 GCA_026125625.1 Burkholderiales bacterium
GCGACGGACGAAGCCTTCGCGATGCGCGCCGACGCGCTCGAGGCGGCGATCGGCGAGGACCTCGCGCGCGGCGCGCGGCCCTGTGCGGTGGTCGCGACCACCGGCACGACGGGCACCACCGCGATCGACCCCGTCGAGGCGATCGGCCGGATCGCGCAGGCGCACGGCCTCTGGCTGCACGTGGACGGCGCGATGGGCGGCTCGGCGATGATCCTGCCTGAGTGCCGTGCGTTGTGGGCCGGCATCGGGCGGGCCGATTCGATCGTGGTGAACCCGCACAAGTGGCTGGGCGTCGCCATCGACTGCTCGGTGTACTACGTGCGCGACGTCGAGCATCTGGTGCGGGTGATGTCCACCAATCCGAGCTATCTGCAATCTTCCGCGGACGGGCGGGTGAACAACTACCGCGACTGGGGCCTGCCGCTGGGCCGGCGCTTCCGCGCGCTCAAGCTGTGGTTCCTGATCCGCGAGCAGGGTGTGGCGCAGCTGCAGGCGCGACTGCGGCGTGACATGGCGAATGCGAAGTGGCTGGCCGAGCAGGTCACGGCCACGCCCGGCTGGCGGGTGCTGGCGCCGGTCAACCTGCAGACCGTGTGCGTGCGTCATGAACCCGCGGGACTGAGCGGCGGGGCGCTGGACCGTCACACGCAGAAGTGGGCGGAGCGGCTCAACCGCTCCGGCCTGACCTACCTCACGCCGGCGACCATCGACGGCCGCTGGATGGTGCGGGTGTCGATCGGCGCGGCCGGAACCGAACGCGCGCACGTCGAGCAGGTATGGGCGGCAATGCAGCGCGAGGTGCTGCACGCCTGACGCCAAGCGCCTCCCGACAGCAATCATCGGTCCGGTTCGAGTGCGAGACGCCGCATCAGCAGCCGCATCAGCCACACGGCGTTGATCGTCACGTATGCGAGATTCCAGTACACCACCTGCATCACGGGCTGCGGCAGGTTGTAGAAATATACGGCCAGGCAGCCGGCACCGGCCAGCGCCAGGGAGCGCAACCACAAAACGCTGCGGACGAAGTACGCGGACATGAAGGCAATGTTGGCAAGAGTGACCAGGGCATCCATGGCGCGCAGTGTACGAACCACAGGTAACGTGCCGATGTCTCGATGTGATCGAGTTTGTTTCCCGAATGTATCGGGCGATCGACACTCCAGGATGCATTGCGCATGGACAGATGCCCTGTGCAGGCGTTTCCGTCATGCCGGCGGAGGCCGGTATCCAAGTGTTGAATGCACGCATCGAGAGGCGCATAAGACCTGGACCCCGGCTTTCGCCGGGGTGACGAAGCGGTATGTCGCCCCTCCACATGCCGCAGCGAAGACCTTCGTCATGCCGGTCCATGATCGATGACGACATGGTGAGGAAGACGCGGGTATTCCCTGGCGGGCGTGGCGGCGTTCCACGTTGAAGTCATCATCTAACAACGAACATGAGGAGACGTAACCGTGTGGAATAGATCATCGCGCCGCCTGACGCTTGCGCTGAGTGCCGTCGCTGCCATCGCCATATCCGCGCACGCTGCAGACGGCCCGCCGTACTGGGCCTATCCGGTCAATCCGCCCGGCTTCACGCCACCGCCGGACGACGGCAAGCCGCGACAGGTCCCGGGCAGCAGCGTGGCCCTCACGCTGACGCAGATTCGTGACCTGTTCAACGCGCCGGACTGGCATCCCGAAGACCATCCACCGATGCCGGACAGCGTCGCCTATGGCCGCAAGCCGCGCCTGTTCGCCTGTGGCTACTGTCACATGCCGCACGGCCTCGGCCGGCCGGAGAATTCCAGCTTGGCCGGCCTGCCCGCCGACTATATCGTGCAGCAGGTGGCCGACTTCAAGAACGGTACGCGCAGGAGCTCCGAGCCGAACAGCCTGCCGGTGAATTTCATGATCGCGGCAGCAAAGGCGGCAACCGAAGCGGAGGTGCGCGAAGCGGCCGAGTACTTCGCTGCGTTGAAGCTCACCCCGTGGATCAGGGTGATCGAGACCGATACGGTGCCCAGGACGCATGTCACCGGCTGGATGCTGGCTGCGAACGAGCCGCATGAGATGGAGCCGATCGGCGCACGCATCATCGAGATTCCCGAGGACCTCGAGCGCACCGAGCTGCGTGATGGCCGTTCGCACATCATCGCCAACGAGCCGACCGGCAGCATAGATAGAGGCAAAGACCTGGTCACCACCGTCGCGGGCAGGACCACGCCGTGCGGTATGTGTCATGGCGACACCTGCGGGCTCGGTCCGATCCCTGCGCTGCCGGGCGCTCGCCGAGCGCTCTGTTCCGCCAGCTCTGGCACATGCAGCACACGGCGTGCGCAGCGGCGCCTGGATGGATCTGATGAGGCCCGTGGTGGAACGGCTGACGCAGGACGACATATGATCGCCATTGCAGCGTACGCGGCATCGCTGGAACCGTGACCATCGGTCCGTCTGCAGTGCCATCCACTCACGATGTCGTCCCGGGCGACAGCAGGGATCCTGCCGTTGAGAGGCGCAACGATCCGCGCGTTCGCTCGGGATGACACCAGGAAACTCAGCATGGCACTGCTGATGTACTCTCAAAGGGAGGCTCTGAAAACGAAACTACAGGACATTCCCCGATGAACGGCGCCAGCCTCGTCCATACATTGCTTGCCAGCGGTATCGATACCTGCTTCGCCAATCCCGGCACTTCCGAGATGCACTTCGTCGCTGCACTGGACAAGGTTTCCGGCATGCGCTGTGTGCTCGGCCTGGCGGAAACCGTGGTGACCGGCTGCGCGGACGTGCACGCATGAAAGGCACGCCGGCCGCGACCCTCATGCACTGCGGGCCCGGCTTCGCCAATGGCATCGCCAACGTGCACAACGCGCGCCGGGCGAACGCACCGATGGTCAACATCGTCGGTGATCACGCCACTTATCACCGGCAGTACGACACGCCGCTGACCGCCGACGTCGAAGGTCTGGCGCGCGCGGTATCTGCAGTTTTTCCGCAGTCGTCGGCGCGGGTCGGCGCAGACTGGTGCGAGCAGCCTTCGTGATGCGAGGCGGCGCTGACGCCGCCGGGGCAGATTGCCACCCTCGTCCTGCCGGCGGACACTGCCTGGAACGCAGGCGGAGAAGTCGGTGCACGCCTGCCGGTTCCGCCCCGCACGCCTGTGGCGCCGGAGACCTTGCGCAGCATCGCGCAGGTTCTGCGCAACGGCGGCCGGGATGCGCTGCTGGTGATGTCCGGCCCCGCTCTGTCGGAAGCAGGTCTCGCCGCCGCGTGGCGCATTGCGCATGTCACCGGCGCACAGCTGCGCGCGCCCACGCAGCTGCCGCGCATCGCGCGCGGGCGCGGGCGTCCGCCGGTCGATCGCACCCCCTACGTGGTGGACAACGCACTCAAGGCGTTCGCCGGCGTGCGGCACGTGATCCTGGTCGGCGCCAAGCAGCCCGCTGCCTTCTTCGCTTACCCGAACAAGCCGAGCGTTCTGACTCCACCCGAGGCCGCCACGTACGTTCTTGCGCGACCGGAGCAGGATATGGTGACAGCATTGGAGTGGCTCGCGGACGAGCTGGGTGCGCCCAGGCAGGTGCCGCTGCCGTCGATGGAGACGCCGCAGCCGGCACGCGGCGCGTTCGACCCGGTCGCGTTCGCGCATACCCTCGGTGCGCTGCTCCCGGAGAACTGCATCGTCGCCGAAGACGCAGTCACTTCCGGCCGTGCGCTGCTGGCGCCGACCTTCGGCGCGGCACCACACGACTGGATCCAGATCACCGGCGGGGCAATCGGGCACGGCTTTCCCGCTGCCACCGGTGCCGCCATCGCCTGCCCGGAACGCAAGGTCGTATGCCTGCAGGCCGATGGCGCCGGCATGTACACGATGCAGGCGCTGTGGACGCAGGCGCGCGAACGGCTGGACGTGATCAACGTGGTCTTCGCCAACCGCGTCTACAAGATCCTGCACGGTGAGCTGATCAACGTCGGGGCGCAGCCGGGACCGGCCTCGAACGAGCTGTTCGACCTGAGCCGACCCGACATCGACTGGGTCGGACTGGCACACAGCCTGGGTGTGGAAGGCAGGCGGGTGGAGAATCTGGAAGGATTTGCCGACGTGTTCCGCGCTGCGTGCGGCCGGCGCGGCCCGTTCCTGATCGAGTTCCGCATCGCCTGACGGCCCGAAATCCCCCTTTCGATCCGGCGTTCCGCCCCCATCGTCTTCGGCTGGAACCCTGGCCACCGGCCCGGGTCGTATCGATGCCGGTTGCCCGACACGGGCGGCCACGGCTTCCAAACCATCATGGCCGGAGGTTGCGAACCGGCGTCGCAAGGAGTCGAGATGAGAACGGAACAGAGTCAGTTCAAAGCGCTGCACGGCATCGAGAGTCGCGGCCCTTCGCTGCTCGGTCGCATACTGGGTGTGGCGGCCAGCATGATCCTGCTCGCCGGCGCGTTCGTTTTCTCCCTGTTCCTGTTCATCGCACTCGCGGCAGTGGGGCTCGTGGTGGGAGGCTATGTGTGGTGGAAGACCCGCGAGCTGCGCAAGCAGATGCGTGCGCAGATGGAACACATGCAGGAACAGATGAACCAGCAGATGGCGCCCGCTTCCGGCGTGGAAGTCATAGAAGGCGAGTACGTGCGCGAGGAAGTGGTCGACGACGGCCGGGGACGGCAGTAGCGCAGCGACGTGGCGCCATCTAACTTGCCGGCGCCGAAGCAATCAACGCCTCTTTTCCGGCGCGCGGCAGACGCTTGATGAGCGCGTCCCGCCGGCCGGCCTCCGAGCGCGTGGCAACTGCCTCACGATAGACCAGCACTACGGGACGGCGTGCGCGCGTATAGCGTGCGGCAAGGGTGTCGCTGCCGTTGTGCGCCTGAACGCGCCGCTCGACATCGCGCGCGATGCCGGTGTACAGGCTGCCGTCGCTGCAGCGAACGATGTAGACCCACCAGCTCACCAGCGGCATCCTGCTTCACCAGATCCCGTGGCATCCCTGATGGGCATGATCCGGCCGAACCTGTCTTGCACTTGGGTGCAATTGCGCAACCGCAGCATCTTGATCACGATGTCATTCTTGGGCAGTAAACAGGTCGGCCGAAAGGGAGTGTTAATCTTACACGGCACATGACCCGCCCGGTATCACCCTGCAAGAGTGGTTGGGGACTCCGTGCAGGCGAGATCCACGCTGCATACCCAGGTAGTGATGTCTCACGCGGACGACGCATGATCGAAGATGTCGATTGAAGCCTTGTTGCGATTTACTCCTGACGATCCACGGCAGCGGCTGCGTTTCAAGCGCTACCTCATCGCCGCCGGCACCTCGCTGATGTTCGTGATGCTGCTTGCGTTGTGCTACGAGAAGGGCCTGCTCGCTCTGCAGCCGTTCGCCATCGTCTCGACCGGCATCGTCCTCGCCATGGTGGTGTTTTACGGCCTGTTCCGCTCGGGATGGAACCTGAAGGCACGCGATCCCAGCCTGACCGTGCCGATGATGCTGTGCGCCATCGCCGCCGTCACCTATGTGCTGCATCACGTCGGATCCGCATCGGGGGCGTTCCTGCTCATGTATCCGGTGATCCTGTTCTTCGGCATCTTCCGCCTGCGCACAGCGGCGATGCTGCAGTTGACCGCCTTGATCCTGGCCGCCTATGCACCCATCATGTGGAGCCAGGGCCCGGCTCCGGTCCAGGCCGACCCATACGTCCATGTTCTGCAGTGGGTGGTGCTGGCAGCGGTGCTGATCTGGTTCTCGATGATGGGCGGCTATGTCCACAACATGCGCGCGCGCCTGCGCCAGAGCGAGCACGACGAGCTCACCGGCGCATACACCCGACGACGCATCCTCGACATCCTCATGCACGAAAAGACACGTTGCGATCGCGGTGCCGGGCCGCTTTCCGTGTGCGTGATCGACGTCGATCTGTTCAAGCAGGTCAACGACACCCGCGGCCATCGCGTGGGAGACCGTGTGCTGCAGACCTTCGCCAAGATCGTGCAGGGTGAACTGCGCACGATCGACTTTCTCGGCCGCTACGGCGGAGAGGAGTTCCTGCTGGTCCTTACCCAGACCGGGCTGGAAGGGGCGCGCGAGTGCGCCGAGCGTGTGCGCGAGCAGATCGAGCACAAGACGGTTGCCCTCTTCGGTGACACAGCCGGTATAACCGCCTCCATCGGCGTGACCGAGTACCGCTCCGGAGAGCAATTGGGCGATACCATTGGATCGCGCCGATGCCTTTACCGCGCCAGAGCGACGGCCGCAATCGGGTGTACGCCGACTGATCCTCATGGCAGTGAAAGGATCACGGCTGGATGCCGGTCCGTTGCCTTTGAAATCACCAGCGCGTCGCATCAGCAACTGAATGCGCTACCCTGGCCTTCCGCCTGCCATATTCCGCGGCGTCGGCGATGCGCACGCCGTTCACCCATACGCCGTGCACCCCGCGCGCAGGCGTATGCAGACGCGACCCGCCATCGGGCAGGTCGAAATGCCGGATCGGGTCGCCGCGGCCGACGGGCGCGTCGACTGCTGGCGCGATCGCCCATGCGCCGGTACGCACCACGCCGCGATCCGGCATTCCAAACAGACGCGCCTGCTCGAACGTGAGCTTGCGCACGGCCTGCTCGATCGGCATCAGATCGCTCTCGCGCACCCAGTGTCCGAGGAAGTGCAGGCCGAAGCCGGCATCACAGAAGAAGGTCATGTGCGCCCCGGCATCGGACAGCGATACGATGCTGTTCGGATGTGTGAGCAGGCGTGCGACCCTGATCTCGTCCGAATTCAGCAGCACGGCGGTGAACACCGTCTGCAGGTCTTCGGCGAGCGCGAGATCGAGCAGCCAGTCGAACGGATGGCTGCCCGCGGCGGCAAGCGAGTGCGGCAACGGACTTGCAGCGCAGCCACGCCGGTGCGCATCGCGCACCATCACCACGTGCACGTTGTTCCAGTCTCCGGCGAAGATACGCCGCGCCGGGATCGCCAGCTCGTCCTTGACCGCCTGGCGGAACGCCGCGTCGGCGTACAACGCCGCTGCACCCTGCGCGCCGGCGGCTGGGACCGGCTTCCACGCGCGCAGGCCCTCGAACGTACGGCTCGCGCATGGTGAACTCAATTTGAGCGAACGGGATACCGCCCCATACATGTCCAGCCCGTTGACGCGCCCCTGCGCCACGCCTTGCATGTCGTTCCAGGCCGCCGCCGGCACGCCCGGGTTGTACAGGATGGCAGCGGCCAGGAAAGGCCGCCGGCAGCTGCTGGCCAGCGCCTGCAACCACGCCGGCGTGGTATCCGAGGATTTGGTCATCATGAATGTGCCGCGGCCGCTCTCGCACAAAGCCGAGGCCAGCGCATGAAATTCTTCGTCGCTCGCCAGCCGTGATGGCATGGGCACACCGCCTTCGCCGTTGTGCTGGTAGGAGGTGGTGGACGACAAGCCCACTGCACCGGCCTCCAGGCCCTCGAGCACCAACTCACGCATGGCCCCGATCTCATCGGCGGTGGCAGCGCGCCGGGAGGCATCCTCGCCCATGACCCAGGTGCGCACCGATGAATGGCCGATATAGGCGGCCACATTCGGACCCACGCCCTGGCGCTCCAGGAAATCCAGATACTGCGGGAAGCTCTCGAAGCTCCAGTTCACGCCCGCACGCAGGCTCTCCAGAGACATGCCTTCGACATGAGTGAGATTGCGCAGATTGAGATCACGATCACGCGCCCGGCATGGCGCCAGGGTGAAACCGCAGTTGCCCATCACCACCGTTGTCACACCCAGCTCGGGTGAAGGCGAAGCCAGCGGATCCCAGGTGATCTGGGCATCGTAGTGAGTATGGCTGTCGATGATGCCGGGCATGAGGGCCAGGCCGTCCGCGTCGATACGCTCGCGTGCCGCGCCGACCTCTCGTGCCACCGCCGTGATACGCCCGTCGCCGATGGCGACGTCGGCGATGATGGGTGCCGAGCCCAGGCCGTCGTAGACACGGGCATTGCTGATGACCAGATCGTGCATCACCGGTTCTCGTCGTATGGTGAAAGCGTTTATTGTGAAGCTTCCGGCGGCCGGTTTACTGCAGCCCCGTGCGGGCGGCGCTCCAGTGACGGATGCGGCTGGCGAGCTGCTCGAGGTCGATGGGTTTGCCGAGATGGTCGTCGAAGCCGTGCGCCAGCGCCGTGCGCCGATCGCTGTCGGCGGCAAAACCGGTGAGCGCGATGAGTGCGGCAAAGCCGTTCCATGCCTGCTCACGCTGGCGGATGGTCTCCGCCAGCGAATAACCGTCGGCGTGCGGCATGCTGATGTCACTCACCACCACTGCCGGCCGGCTGCGCTCGAACACGCGCAGGGCACTGTCCACCGAGTCGGCCACATACACCGTGGCCCCGCGCACATCCAGGAAAATCTGCAGGGCGTCACGCGAATCCGCGTCGTCGTCGACCAGCAGCACGTGCACGCCGGACAGATCCCGCTGGACGGGAACAGCCTGCTCCGCCACGCCCTCGACGGCTGCGCCCACGGGCAGCAGGGGCAGTTCGACGGTGAAGGTCGCGCCGCACTGCAGGCCCTCGCTGCACACCTGGATCCTGCCTTTGTGTTCCTCGACCAGGTATTTCGCGATCGTCAGGCCGAGACCCAGACCACCCTGGTCTCGCGTTCGGGAGCTGTCGGCCTGCCAGAAGCGGTCGAACAAGTGCTCCATGACTTCGGCCGTCATGCCCACCCCGTTGTCGCACACCGTCACCACCACGCGCTCTTCGCAGCGCTCGAGCGCGAGCGTCACTTCGCCTTCGGCCGGAGTGAACTTGATGGCGTTGCCGAGGATATTGGACACCACCTGGACCAATCGCTGCTCGTCTCCCAGCACGTACAAGCCCGACTCGTCACAGCGCAGTGCGAGACGGATGCTCTTCTGCTCTGCGATCGGGCGACACTCGTCGAAGGCAGCGTGCACCACCTCCACCAGATCGATCGGTGCGCGCAGAACCTCGAGCTTGCCGGCGGCGATGCGCGACACGTCGAGCAGATCGTTGACCAGACGCTCCTGCAGACGCGTGTTGCGGTAGATGCGCTGCAGGGCATCAGGCACCGCGGCGGAGGTCACGAATCCGCTCATGAGCAGATGCAGCCAGCCGCGGATGGCGGCCAGCGGTGCGCGCAACTCGTGCGAGACCAGCGCCAGGAACTGATCCTTGGCCTCGCTGGCGCGGATCGCCCCTTCGCGCTCGGCCTCCGCGCGCAGCAGGCGCTCGCGTGCGATCTCCGCGTGACGGCGCGCGGAAACGTCGCGGAATACCAGCACCACGCCGAGGATCTCGCCGTTGGGACCCTTGACCGGCGCACCGCTGTCGTCGATCGGGCGCTCGCTGCCGTCGCGGGCGATCAACACGGTGTGATTGGCCAGACCCACGACCTTGCCTTCGCGCAGCACACGGCCGACCGGACTCTCCACCTCGGCACGGCTGAACTCGTTGACGATCCTGAATATCTGCTCCAGCGGGAGGCCGCGTGCCTGCTCCTCGCGCCAGCCGGTGAGCGCCTGCGCCACCGGGTTGAGCATGGTGACCTTGCCTTCCTCATCGGTGACGATGAGGCCGTCGCCGCAGCTTTGCAGCGTCACGAGCAGGCGCGCCTCGCCGGCGCGCGCCAGCACCTCCAGGCGCCTCAGCTCGCTCAGCGCGCGCCGGTTGAACCACCACGAGGCGGCCAGCGACGCCAATGCGGTCGCCGTCAGCAGCAGCAGCACGAGGCGCGTGAACACTGCCTCGCGCTCGCCGGTCCGGAGGCGTTGCTCCAGCAGGATGCCCTCCACCATCTCCAGCTCGGCAAGCCCTTTGCGCACGCGCTCCATCAGATCCGCCCCGTAGCCGGCCTGGATCAATTCCCGGGCGGCAGCCACGTCCTGCATCTCGCGCAACTCGACCACACGTGTGCTGTGCTCCATGCGCGCCTCGATCAACGGCACCAGCACGGATACGCGTCGCGTCTGATCCGGATTGTCCCGTACCAGGGCCTGCAGCGTGCCCATCGCCTCCGGCAGCGTCTGCATAGCGGCCCGATACGGCTCGAGCACGCGTGGATCCCCGATCACGGCATAGCCGCGCGCGGCAGACTCGGCGTCGACGACGAGTCGCTGCACCTCGCTGCTCTGAGCCAGAACTGCGCGGGTATGCATGATCCAGCGCGTGGCATTGTCGAGATTGCCCATGACGCGCCATGCCAGATAGGCGAGCACGACCAGCAGGATCAGGGCAGTCACGAACGCCGCATTGGAGATGCGCGTCGCCTTCCTGGCTAATGGCATGAACGGCTCCCGAGACGATCGTGCAAGCTATCACGCAAGCGGCGCACTCTCAACCGGATCGCACACAGCGGCGCCGCGGCGCGCACAACATGAGTAAAAGCTACCAACGACGCCAGCGTCCACGGGTGGCGGATCAGGCACTACCTGGGGCATGGCATCACATCGCACACATTCACCGCTGCGGTTCTCGCGGGTGACCGATTCGCGGATCAGAGGACAGGGACGAGAGTGATCATGGAATCCCGAGCATCTTGTGCGTCTGCAGGCTCAAACGCCATTGCGGATGCGCCAGGCAATACTCGACCGCCAACTGCGTGTTGCGCGCGCGCTGCGCCCCATCCATCGGCTGCAGGAAGAAATGCCGGAAGTCCAACGCGGCGAAGCGTTCCGGCGGCGCCTCCGGCTGCGGATAGACCAGCTTCAGTTCATCGCCGCGGGTCAGCACCAGTGCCGCGTCCGCCTTCGGGCTCACGCACACCCAGTCCAGACCGGGCGGAGCCGGCTGTGTGCCGTTGGTCTCCACCGCAACCTCGAAGCCGTGCGCATGCAGCGCCGCGATCGCTGCCGCGTCCAGCTGCAGCAGCGGCTCACCGCCGGTGCACACCACCAGCCGGCGCTCATTGCTCGCCGCCGGCCACTGCGCTGCCACCGCCTCGGCCAATTGCGCTGCGTCGGCGAACTTGCCGCCGCCCGGTCCATCGATGCCGACGAAATCGGTATCGCAGAACCTGCACGTCGCCTGCTCCCGATCGGCTTCACGTCCCGTCCACAGGTTGCAGCCGGCGAAGCGGCAGAACACGGCCGCGCGCCCGGTGTTGGCGCCCTCGCCTTGCAGCGTGTAGTAGATCTCCTTGACGCTATAGGTCATGGTCGTTTCGCGCACATGCTGTCCCCGGTCTGGAGCATCGCTGGATCGACAGCCTTGGCACCCCGTTACACCGGCAGCGCCGGCCCGGCTTCGTTCCATACGAGAATCGCACCGCAGCCGCGCATCTCATATAGATCGATGCGATCGAGCTGCGGCAGCGCCGCCTGAGCACGGACCCAGCGCGCCAGCGACACGCAATCGTTATCCTCGATGCCAGGCAGTTCGTACAGTGGCTGGTGGTCGATGCGCTCGAACACCGGCGTGAACAAGGTCTTGACATCGCCGAAGTCGAGCGTCCACCCGCGCACGGCATCCAGCGGCGCCATGAGGTGCAGCCGCAGCGTGTAGGTGTGGCCGTGGATGCGCCGCCTCGCGTCCCCCTCGGGCGCGCGGGAGAGCTTGAGCGCGCTGTCGAGCGTGAGCTCCTTCCAGATGCGGTAGTGGCGGCCGTCGAAGTTGGCGCCTGCGCTCGCGGTCTCGTACACCGTCACCCACGAGAGCTCCGGAAGCTCGGGCTTCACCCGGTTCCAGATCCAGCTGCCGATCAGCTCGCTCGTCGGGTTCTCGAGGCCCGCGATGTCGTTCAGGCACGCGTGGTGGAGCTCCCCGTGGATGGGCGCCCACACCTCGTCCAGGTGGTCGTAGTCGATGCCGATGTCGCGCGCGCCCAGGTCGAGGTTCGCGTGCAGGATCACCTCGAACCCATGCCCGTGCATGCGTCCGCACTTGTGGCCGCGCGGCACGTTGGGCAGGCGATGCGCCGACTGGAACACGTAGCGTCGCCATATGTGCGCGTGATCGCGGCGGTCCAGATCCACGCCGCTGTGCAGCGTGCTCTGCACGCCCACGGAATCGATGTCGGGCACGCCGATGCGACCGCGCACCCAGCGCGCCAGATTCTCGTCGGTGGGCTGCTCGAGCACCTGGTTCAAATGCGCATAATCGAGCGGCGCCACGCACTGCGCCATGCGCTCGCGCAACGCGCCGACTTCACCCCCTGCGAACGGCGCCCATCCTGCCGGCAGCTGCGCGCGCAGCCTGGCGAGATAGCCGTGGCCGTGCAGACGCGCGGCGCGATGACCGGGCGGCAGTGCACTCACACTGCATGCCGCTTCGAAGCCCGCGGCGGCAGCGATGTAGACCTGCTCCCTCACTTCGAGCCGATTCCGAACCGCTCGAGCAACGGATCGCGCACGCCAGCCTCGGCGAAGCCCTTGGCGCGCAGCGCACAGGCATCGCAGCGCAGGCACGGTGCGCCGTCGGGCGCGGGATCGTAGCAGCTGCTGGTAGTGGCGTAGTCCACCCCCAGCTCCAGGCCGCGGCGGATGATCTGCGCCTTGGTCATGTCGATCAGCGGCGCGTGGATGCGCAGCCGCGTGCGGCCTTCCACGCCGGCTTTCGTGGCCAGGTTGGCCATGCGCTCGAAGGCCGCGATGTACTCGGGGCGGCAATCGGGGTAGCCGCTGTAGTCGAGCGCGTTCACGCCGACGAAGACGTCCTGCGCCGCCAGCGTCTCGGCCCAGGCCAGAGCGAAGCTCAGGAAGATGGTGTTGCGCGCCGGCACGTAGGTCACGGGAATGCCTTGCGCCATCTCCTCCAGCGGCCGGTCCTTGGGCACTGCGATGTCGCCGGTCAGGGCCGAGCCGCCAAAGGTGCGCAGATCGAAATCCACCACCACGTGACGCTGCGCGGCGAGCTGCCGTACCACTTCGCGTGCGCAGGTGAGCTCGTGCATGTGCCGCTGGCCGTAACGAAAACTCAGCGCATTGCACTCGAAACCCGCGGCACGCGCGATCGCGAGCACCGTGGCGGAATCGAGTCCGCCGCTGACCAGCACCACTGCAGGACCTGCCACTACGACTTGCTCCGGGGAAAGGATGCTATTCCAACACAAATCGGAAACGGCAGGCGCTGCCAATGCGCGGCGCACGGTGCATGCGCGTCGTTACGGACCGCTCCGATCCATGGCATGCGGCGGTTGGACGCCGCGCCGGGCCGGGCACGAGAAATCAGATCTCCTGCCGGCCCATCCTGCCCAGCCGCTCCCGCACCAGGGCCAGGCCGACCTCGACCCCCTCGAGATTGGGGTTCAGCGCCAGCGCCCGCTCGAAGAACTCCAGGGCGTGCTCGAGCTCTTCGCGCCGGGCGTAGATCGCTCCACAGCCGGACAGCGCGCCGAAGTGGTTGGGATTGCGCTCGAGCGTTTCGTCGCAATCCTTCAGCGACTGGTCGTAATCGCCCATCAGGAAGTACGCGGTAGCCCGCTTGTTCCAGCCTTCGGCGAAATCCGGACGCCGTTCGATGACGCGCGTGAAGGCGTCCACCGCTGCGCCCATCTGGCGCGCTTCCATATGCGCGATGCCTTTGCGCAGCAGGGCATCGACGTCCTCGTCCCCGGATCGCAGCCACACGCTCCAGATGGCGCGCTCGGCCAGCACACGCACCTGCCGGTCGCGGTCGCGCAAGGCGTCCAGCAACGCCTCGACGTCCGGCATCGTACCCGAGTGCCCGAGCTGCTCGGCCGCGGCGCGACGTTCGTCGGCATCCGCGCTCTGCAGCGCCGCCAGTGCCTGTTCCCGTGACAACTCGGCCCGAACCGGCAACGCCGCGGCGAACGCGAGTCCAGCACATACGCATAGAAGAAGGCAACGTCCGAAGCGTTTCATCCCAGCCTCCTTTGACGATTCCTCATACGCATGACCTGCCCTCCGGCGCTGGATGGCGGTGCCATGCCGGTTGTGCTGCGTGGCCTGATTCTACTCCTCGATGCCTGACACGCCGGCGGCGAGGCAAGGACGAACTGCTAAAGTAGCGCCTGCAGCCAGATCGTTCCGACCTCCATGGTCTTCCCGCATCGGAGTCCGCCATGACCGCGCGCGAGCCCGTCCACACCACGCAACCCCTTCCGCCTCCTGCGAGCATCGGCATGCCCGTGGCCGAAGTCGATACGCCTGCCCTGCTGCTCGACCTCGATGCCTTCGAGCGCAACCTGCAGCGGCTGAACCAGTCGCTGCAGGGCCGGCCGGTACGCGTGCGGCCGCACGCCAAGTCGCACAAGTGTCCGCAAATCGCGCTGCGCCAGATCGCCGCGGGCGCAGTAGGCGTGTGCTGCCAGAAAGTGAGCGAGGCCGAGGCTCTGGTGCGCGGCGGCGTGCACGACGTGCTGGTGGCCAACGAAGTGGTGGGCGCAACCAAGCTTGCCCGCCTGGCGGCGCTCGCCCGGCACGCGTGGATCGGCGTATGCGTGGATGACGCCGGCAACCTCGACGCGCTGCAGCGCGCGGCGCACGCTGCGGGCGCACAGCTGGATGTGTACGTGGAGGTCGACGTCGGCGCCAACCGCTGCGGGGTGGCGCCCGGCGCACCGGCGCTGGCAC
>JAHCKU010000400.1 GCA_026125625.1 Burkholderiales bacterium
TGGCATAGATCGCATCGAGCAGGGCATGCGCACGCTCCGGCTCGCCGCCGAGAGAGGCATGGATGGCAGCGGCGCGGGGTGGCATACCGTCCTGCCACGGCACGGAAGCGGAATCGGTCCGTTTCCCGGACGCGCGCGCGACCGGCACGCCGGCGGCGCGCAGTCGCCTATACAGCAGCAGCGCGACGACGGTCGCAACGGCGGCTACGGTGAGCGCCAGCGCGAGCAGGATCTCAAGCACAGGCATATCGTGTCATCGCAAGACTCCAGGCGAGGAAACCGGGAGGCATGCGCGCGCATATCGCGCGAGTCGGAAGGGTGTTCGCGGCAATCCATCACCGCGAGCGCCTGCTTACGCTAACCAGCGGATGAAAGCTTGTCAAATCGGGCGGCGCGCAATTCGCAAGGGCCGGTAAGAATTACGCACATACTGTACGCCGGATATGGCGGGACGGTTCCAACAGCGACAAGGACGGGCCGGCGGCGACCCGATCATGCGTCCGGCTGGACTGCCGGTCCGGAAGCGATCGCGTCCGCCCATGGCGAGCCCGGCTCGGACGCTGCCCAGTTGCGCGATGCGCTGCGCAGTACGGCGCTGGGGCAAGCGAATTTGAAGGGAAGGCTCTGGCGGCGCATGCGCACGTATTCGAACTGCGCCGACAGCGCGGCGTGCACCGCTTCGGGCAGCGCGGCATCGCCGATCAGCAGCCTGCCCTCGCTGGCGTCGATGCGCGGCAGATGGAACGCATCGTTCAGCGACATGCCGTAGTCGCACAGGAAGGACAGCAGTTGCGTCACCGCCGGCAGGATGCGACGGCCACCGGAAGCCCCCAGGGCGAAACGCGTGTCCCCGCTTTCGACGATGATCGGGCAGTAGTTGGTCAGGCAGCGCTTGCCCGGCGCCAGGGAATTCGCGCGCCCCGGTTCGGGATCGAACCACATGATGCCGTTGTTCATCAGCACGCCGGATTCGGGCAGCATGAAGCGCGACCCGAACAGCGACAATAGCGTCTGGGTCACCGCAGCCATGTTGCCGTCCCGGTCGACCACGCAGAAATGCGTGGTGCACCCCGGCGCACGGCCGCCGTCGATGTCGCCCATGGTGTGCAGGCGAAACGCGTAAGCCTCCTGCAGCGCATGCGCATAAGCGGCGTAGGCCGCGGCGTCCGGCGCTGCGGCGGGCGTCAGCTGCTGCGCGAGCGTGCGCAGGGTGCGCGCCAGGGTGGGACCGGCGGTCAGTTCGGGGGTGGCGAACACCCGTGCATGGCGATACGGCACGATCAGCGGGTCGACCTCGCGGGCGCGGTATGCGGCAAGATCGGCTGGCGTCAGCCGTCCGCCCGCTGCCTGCATTTCCCCGGCGATGGTGCGTGCCAGATCGCCTTCGTAGAAATCGCGTGCGCCCGCGGCTGCCAGCCGCTCCAGCGTACGTGCGAGCCCGCCTTGCGGCAGGCGAACCTGCGTGCGTGCCGACCACGCCGGCGTCGGCGGCAGGCCGTCGACCAGGAAGGCCTGCGCGCTCGCCTGGTAGCGGCGCAGGTCTACTGCGGCACTGGCGATGCCCTCTGTGGTGAACCAGTCGACCAGCAACCCGGCATCGGCCAGATCCACTGCCGGTGCGACCAACTCGGCCCACGGCAGCCTGGCGAAGCGCTCGTGCGCGATGCGCATGCCGTCCACCGTGCCGGGCACCGCTACCGCCAGCGGACCATGCACGTTGCGATCGTCCACCACGTGCGCCCAGGGGAACAGGTCGGAGGCCACGCCGCGTCCCGACAAGGGATAGTCGTCCGGCTCGAGCGAGGCCGGTGCGCGCATGCCGAAGTCGATGACGCAGATGCGCCGTTGCGCGGCGCGATACAGCACCATCGCCCCACCGCCACCGATGCCGCTCATCCAGGGTTCCAGCACGCCCAGCGCGAAGGAGGTCGCGATCGAGGCATCCACCGCGTCGCCGCCGCGCGCCAGCACGGCGGCGCCGACTTCGGCTGCACGTCGATGCTGCGCCACCACCACGCCGTGCTCGCTGCACATCGCCGGCTTCACGAGCCGCAAAGCGGCGCTGAAGTTATCGATCATCGCCGACGCCTCCGACTCCGTTGGCATGCTGACGCAGATAGGCATCGTCGCCGTTGAGCCAGTCTTCGCGCACCGGCGTGAAAATGTCGTAGGCGACCAGGGTCTCGATCGCTTCGGCCGAGTGCAGCGTGTTGGAGGGTATGCTGATCATCTCGTTCGGGCCGACGTCGACGGTCCGGCCTTCCAGGGTGAAACGCCAGATGCCGCTCATTACCCAGGTGATCTGCTCGTTCTCATGACGATGCGCGGGCACCAGGTAGCCCTGCTCGACCTCGGTACGCGCGATCATCATCTTCCCGTCCCAGGCCAGCTTGCGCACGAACTTGTCGTTCACGCGTTCCGGCGGAATCTGCTCCCACTTGAAGTGTTTCATGTGCGAATCACGTGCAATGGCAAGGGCGCTGAGTCTACCAGCGCAGCATGCCCCCGGCGCAGCATGCCGTAGTGTTCAGGTGGATTCGGAAGCCAGCGGCCGGGCCGGTCGCGACAGATGCGCGCTGAACAAGGCGAAGCCTGCGCCCAGCAGCGCGCTGGCCGCGCACAGGCTGCCGACGCCGGCGAAGCCGGAGGTTGCGATCAGCATGGCGCCGACCGACCCGGCCATCAGCCAGCCCACGCTGGCCATGGTCACGTTCAAGCCGAACAAGGCGCCGCGCAGCTCGCTCGGGACATCGGACAGCGTGGCCAGCAGCGCTGGCCGGCCGCTGGCATTGACGAAGGAATAGGCGAAACCCAGCACCACCGAGCCGACCACGCCCGGCTGCCACGTCAGAGTCGGCAGCGCCAGCACGGCAGTGCCGGCGGAAGCAATCGCGAACACCCTGCCGCGCGAGCGCGTGCGGTCGGCGATACGTCCGCCGAGCACGTTGCCAAGCAGGCTGCCGAGCGCGACCACGGCCAGCACGGCAGCCAATGGCCCAAGGGACAGACCGTAGGCGCGCTGCAGATAGGTGGGCAGGAAGATGGCGAGCGTGGCGAAGCACAGGCGCTCGGTGGTACCGGCAGCCAGCAGCATCACCAGGCGCGGCTGCAGCAGCGCACGCAGTGGCGCCTTGCCGTGCGCTTCGTTCGGATCGCGCACCGGATCGGCAGGCGTGGACAGACGCACGGCCA
>JAHCKU010000401.1 GCA_026125625.1 Burkholderiales bacterium
ACGATGTATAGCACCGCGCCGAGGAACACCATCGCGCGCACGATGGAGAAATCCTGCGCGTTGATGGCATCGATGGTGTAGCTGCCCAATCCCGGGATGCCGAAGAAGGACTCCAGCACCAGGCTGCCGATGAACAGCGCCGGGATCACCACCACCACGCCCGTCAGGATCGGGATCAGGCCGTTGCGCAGCACGTGCCCGAACAGCACGCGCCGCTCCGACAGCCCCTTGGCGCGCGCGGTGCGCACGTAGTCCCTGCCGATCTCCTCCAGGAAGATGGTCCGGTACCAGCGCGTGCTGGCGCCGATGCCGCCGACGACACCGATCAGTGCCGGCAGCAGGACGAAGCGCCAGGCATCGATGCCCGTGCCGTAGCCGGAGATGGGCACCAGGTTCCACAGCTTGCTCACCAGGTACTGTCCGCCGATGATGTAGAACAGTCCGGAGATGGACATGGCCGCCACGCACAGCACCACACCGATGAAGTCGAGATACGTGGCGCGGAAGAACGCCAGGCCGAGCGAGAAGGTGATGTAACAGGCCAGTCCAACCAGGAAGCTCGGCAGCGCGATGGCCAGACTTGGTCCCATGCGCAGGCGGATCTCGCGGCCGATGTTGCGTCCGTCCTCGGCGCGACCGAAATCGAACCAGAACAGGCTCACCGACTTGTGGAAGAAAATGGTATCGGTGAGCTTGTCCGTACCCTGCGCCTGCGCGTTGAACAGCAACGGCCGGTCGTAGCCGCGCTCGGCCTTCCACTTCTCGATCGCCTCCGGCGTCACGCGCTTCTGGCCGAGCTGCATGCGTGCGATGTCGTCGGGCGAATTGACGAAGAAGAACAGCGCGAAGGTGATGAGATTGACGCCGATCAGGATCGGAAGCGCGTACAGGATGCGGCGGACGATGTAGGCGAGCATGCTTCTACGGAAGCGCCTGATCCGCCAGCGCCTGGCTCACCGCCGCGGCGCGCTCGCGCCGCCGCCAGATGCGCACCGCCGGTGCGATCATCGCCGCCAGCACGAGCACGCCCAGCGCGAACGGCCACAGCACGGGACGGTTCCACGCCTGCCGCAGCTGCTCGCGCAGCCGCGGATCCAGCCGTTGATACTTGAGCGTGTTGTTGGCCATCTTGTTGGGCTTACGATTCGACATCCACTGATGCGCCAGCGCGTACTCCTTGGGATGGAAGGCACCGGCCCACGGCGCATCCCGCCGCAGAATCTCCAGCATGGCGTCGACCAGCGCCTGGCGCTGCGGCCCGTTGTCCATCTCGCGCATGCGCTCGAACAGGCGGTCGAATTCCGGGTTGAAGTAGTTGGACGCGTTCTCGCCGCTGAACTTCACTTTGCTCTGCGGACCATGGAACAGGAACAGGAAATTTTCCGGGTCGGGATAATCGGCATTCCAACCCCAGAAATAGAGCTGCGCGGTGCCTTTGCGCATCTTCTCCTGGAAGCGGTTGTAATCGGTGGTGCGCATCACCAGCTGCAGATCGATGGACTGGAACTGCTTCACCAGCCAGTCGGTGCGCGCCTTGGCGCCCACGCCGGTGAGCGTGCTGTCGAAATAGATGAGCAGCGGCTTGCCGGTGTCGCGATCGATCCCGCGGGCATATCCTGCCTGTGCCAGCAGCCGCCTGGCTTCGTCCAGCGATTTGCGCCTGGGCGCATCATCGACCCAGTCGTACATGTAGCGGTTGATGCCCGCCTCGCCCTCGCGATGACCGAAGATCCCCGGCGGCAGCGGCCCCTGCGCCGCAATGCCGCGCCCGTTCAGGAAGATCGAGATGAAATCCTCCTGATCGATGGCGATCGAGATCGCCTGGCGCAGCAGGCGGGCGCGCTCGCTGTCGCCGCCGACGACCGCATCGAGCATGTTGAAGCCGATATACATCACCGTGGTCGCCACCGAAGTCTGCAGCGAGATCCCCTGCGCGCGCATCGCGGGTGTGAGCTGCGCATCACCGGTTCCGGTCACCTGGATGACCTGGTCGAAATTGTCCGAGCTGATGCCGGAAGCGTCGTAGTAGCCTTGCAGGAACTTGTTCCAGTACGGAATCCCTTCCTTCTCCAGGCTGAACACGACGCGATCGATGAACGGCACGCGCTTGCCGGCGTCGGCCAGCAGCCCGGCTGCACGGTCCTGTTCCTCACCCGAGTCCGGATAGGGCTCGCCGGGAAAGTTCGGGTTGCGCTCCAGCATCATCTGCCGGTTGGGATTGTTGACGGTGAGCATGTACGGTCCGCTGCCTACCGGATGCCAGTCGAGACTGAGATTGCGCTCGGCCATGCCGGGTTGCGCATAGAAGCGGTCGACCTCCACTGGAATCGGCGCGAAGAAAGGCATCGCCAGCCAGTATAGAAACTGCGGATACTTGCCCTGGACACGGATGCGGTAGGTGTACCTGTCCACCACCTCCACGCCGGCGATGTCGAAGCGGTTCAGATCCAGCCACGCCTGCGGCGGTGTCTCCTGTGCAAGCGTGCGCAACCGCTCGCCGTATTGCGGCAGCCCGACGATGTACTCGTTCATCAGGGCAACGATCGGTGAATGCAGGCGGGGATGCGCGAGCCGCTTGATCTGGTAGACGAAGTCCTCGGCCATCACCTCGCGCGTGCCGGCATGCGCGAAATCGGCGGGCGTTTCGATTCCGGCGAGATCGGCCTCGCTCAGCTGCGCGTAGCGCAGTGCGCCGTTGCCGTCGCGCGCAAAGGCCGGGTGCGGCTGGTACTGCAGACCCGGACGGATGCGTACCTCGTACACGCTGTAGGCGATCTGCTGCGCCGGAGCGGTATCGGGCAGCGGCCGGTCCGCGCTGTCGAAATACTGCGGTCTGGGAAGATCGACTGCGGCCAGCGGCACCAGCGTGTAAGGCCGCTGCAGATAGTGGTATTGCAGCGGCGGCGTATAGATGTTGGCGATCAGCACGTACTCGTTTTCCGAGTACGACTGCACTGGATCCAGATGCTTCGGGCGCTCCGTAAAGGAGGTGTAGAGCACGTTGGCATCGTGCTCGGAGGTCGGATAGGGATTGTTCCAGGGAACCCCGCATGCGCTCAGCACGAACAGACAGGGCAGGCACAGGGTCCACAGCAGCCGCGACATGGAAATCGAGTGTACTCCAATCGCCCGTGCCGATCCCCGCTCCCCGGCGTCCATCCTGACCTGCCGGGCGTGAAGGCTATAAT
>JAHCKU010000402.1 GCA_026125625.1 Burkholderiales bacterium
TGAGCGATTCGCAGGCGAGTGCGATCGTGATCTTCGAGAGCGCCGCGCACACGCTGCAGAGCGTGCTGGCGAACACGTCGGTGCGCCACGTGATCGTGGCTTCGCTCGGTGACATGCTCGGTCTGGCCAAAGGCACACTGCTGAACTTCGTGTTCCGGCACGTGAAGAAGATGGTGGCACCATGGGACATCGCGCAGGCGCGGGGCTTTCCCGAGGCCCTCGCCGCGGGCGCTGGTCTGAACTTCACGCCGGTGACCGTCACCAGTGAGGATCTGGCCTTTCTGCAGTACACCGGAGGCACCACCGGCGTATCCAAAGGCGCGATGCTGCAGCACCGGCACGTGCTCGCCAACCTGCAGCAGATCCGCATCTATTTCGGTGATCAGGTCAAGGAGGGCGACGAGATCGCGATCGCACCCTTGCCCTTCTATCACATCCTCGCGCTGGTGCTGAACTGCATGATGGTGGTACGCCTGGGTGGCATGCAGGTGCTCATCGCCAACCCGCGTGACATACCGCGCCTGATCAAGACGCTCGCTACCAGCCGCTTCACCTTCTTCGTCGGCGTCAATACCCTGTTCAATGCGCTGGTCAATCATCCCGAGTTCCGCAAGGTCGATTTCAGCCACCTGCGCGTGGTCGGCGGCGGCGGAGCGCCGGGGCAATTGGCGGTGGCCAGGCGCTGGCCGGAGCTCACCGGCAAGGTGCTGTGCGAAGGCTACGGTCTGACCGAGACATCCGGGGCGGTGTCCATCAACCCACCGACGCTCGAGGCGCACAGCGGCACCACCGGCTTCCCGGTGCCGGGCACCGACATCGAGATCCGCGACGATTCCGGCAACGTCGTGCCGCAGGGTGCGTCGGGACAGGTCTTCGTGCGCGGACCGCAGGTCATGGCCGGGTACTGGCGCAAGCCGGAGGAAACCGCGCGCGTGCTCGGTCCCGACGGTTTTTTCGCCACCGGCGACATCGGCCTGATCACGCCGGAGGGTTATCTCAAGATCGTGGATCGGGTGAAGGACATGATTCTCGTGTCCGGTTTCAACGTCTATCCGAACGAGCTGGAGGAGGTAGCGGTGATGCATGCCGGCGTGCTGGAAGCAGCCGCCGTCGGTGTGTCGGACGAAACTACCGGCGAGGCGGTCAAGCTGTTCGTGGTGCGCCGCGAGGTGTCGCTCACCGCCGAGCAGGTGATCGACCATTGCCGCGCTCAGCTCACCGCCTACAAGGTGCCCCGCTACGTGGAGTTTCGCGACACGCTGCCGAAGAGTCCGGTCGGCAAGATCCTGCGGCGGGAGTTGCGCGACAAAAAATAGGTCATACCGGCTTGTGCCGGTATGACGCATGCAACAGGCCTGTTCGAATTTCTGTCCCTGCGGGTCCGCTTCCTATTCGCCGCGCGTGAACAGGTAATTGTTCGCGGCATGCGGAATGTGACAGGTAAAGCAGGCCGCTCCCTGATCCTTGACCACCGGTTGATCCGGATTGCCGCCCTTGAACGCCTGGAAGCCCCAGCCTCCGGTCGCCTTGTAACGCTCGGCGTTCCTCACCATGACTGCGACGACCTTGCGCGTGTCCTGCTTCAGCGTGTCGGCATCTTCGTTGCGATAGCTGAAGCGGTCGACGACGAACATGGCGCCATCCTCGAATTTGCCGCTGCGTAATCCGGCACGCGCTGCCGGATTGACGTAGACGTTCTGGATGCCGACCTCACCCTCCGGAGTATGGCCCTGGAGGTTGACGGTGGTGTGATGCTGATACCAGTCCCGGTAGCCCTCGGGGAAGGCGATATCCGCCTGATCCTGCGCGAAAAGCGCAACTGCCGGGGCGAGGAGCAGGGCGGCGACGGCTGCACGCTTCGTTGTCATTTGAATCCTCCATGAGTGTCGTGGGTGGGGAAGGCCTGCATCGTCGATACGGCATGTGGATGCCAGCCGCGTGCCAGTACAAAAGGCTTAGTAATTCAGTCGGGTACCAGTCTTACGGTAATATTCACCTATTACTAGTTGGGTGGATACGACCGCAACATGGTGAAAAGCACCTTGCGCGAACAGCTCCTTGCGGACCTGGTCATGGAGCTGCCCAAGCCAGTTCGGCTGCAACGACTGGTCGGCAGTCTGCGAACTCATTTCCGCTGCGGCTGTGTAGCGCTCCTGCAGTTGGAAGAGGACACCCTGCGTCCCGTTGCAGTCGACGGATTGGTGAGCGATGTGCTCGGCCGGCGATTCGCGGTGAGCGAGCACCCTCGACTGGCGGCCATCCTGGCCCGTCGCGAGGTGACCAGCTTCCGCCATGACAGTCCGTTGCCGGACCCCTACGACGGTCTGCTCCATGGGCGAGAGGGCAACGAGCCGCTGCTGGTGCATGACTGCATGGGCGTCAGTCTGTACGTCGAAGAGCGGCCGTGGGGCGTCGTGACGCTGGATGCGCTGTCGGCCGGCGCATTCGGCGCCGAGGCGCAGGACGCGTTACGGCAGATGCGCGTCATCATCGAGGCGGCGATACGCACCGAGCGTCTGGAAGGCGAGATCCGTGCGTTGCGACTGACGGGCGGGGAGACGCGGGCGATCGGGAGCGAACCGAACGAGAACGAGATCATCGGCCAGAGTCAGGCCATCAGCCATCTCCTGCACGAGCTCGAAATCGTCGGCAACTCCGAGCTGCCGGTGCTGCTCCTTGGCGAAACCGGCGTGGGCAAGGAACTGTTCGCGCGCCGGCTGCACCGTCTCTCTCGCCGGCGCGCCAAGGCGCTGGTGCACGTGAACTGCGCCGCGCTGCCGGAATCCCTGGCCGAAAGCGAGCTGTTCGGACACGTCAAAGGCGCGTACTCGGGTGCTACCAGCGACCGGCCCGGGCGTTTCGAGGCGGCCGACGGCGGGACGCTGTTCCTCGACGAGGTGGGCGAGCTGCCGCTGGCAGTCCAGGCCAAGCTGCTGCGCGCGCTGCAGAACGGAGAGATCCAGCGCCTGGGCGCGGATGCGCAGCGTCGCGTCGACGTGCGCGTGATCGCCGCGACCAACCGCAGCCTGCGCGATCTGGTGCGTGATGGATCGTTTCGCGCCGACCTCTATCACAGGCTTTCCGTTTATCCGATTCCGATTCCACCCCTGCGAGAGCGCGGCAACGACGTGCTGCTGCTGGCTGGCCGCTTTCTCGAATTGAATCGTGCGCGACTGGGCTTGCGCGG
>JAHCKU010000403.1 GCA_026125625.1 Burkholderiales bacterium
ATCTTCTCCGTCCAACCCTTCCAATAAGGAAATACAGACATGCGAGGCGTAAACGGGAACATACCCGTCGTCGGATTCGTGTTCGCCGTGGCCCTGACGACGCCGCTGCATGCTCAGCAGACCCCATCTGCGAGCGATTTCGCAGCGCTGGGCAAGCCGATCGAGAACCGTGTCCTCGATGCGAAGCGCGGGCGCCAGCAGACGATGGTGATCAACTCCCAGGAAACCGAAGCCAGGCTGCACGACAACCGGGCAATCGATACGGTGAGCGGCAGCAACTTCATTGGCGACAATGCATTCTCGTCATCGACCGGTTTGCCGGTGGCGATTCAGAATTCAGGCAACAACGTGATCATCCAGAATTCCTTCATCCTCAACATGGATCTGAAGTGAGTTCCAGAAAGACACGGCGGGCTTGCTTCATGATCCTGGCAATGGCGGCCGTCGTGCCCGTGCATGCCGCCAACATGAGCCTGTTCGGACTCGCCGGCGGCAGCAACGGCGAATATTCGGTTCGCGTCAGGAGCCTCAAGGAAGCGAAGTTCCGCAGTACCGTGCGGCAGCAGTACGACTTCAGCTGCGGCTCCGCAGCCCTGGCCACGCTGCTGACCTACCACTATGAACATCCGGTCACCGAGACCGAGGTGTTCCAGTACATGTACGCCCGCGGCGATCAGGCTGCGATTCAGCGCGAAGGCTTCTCGCTGCTCGACATCAAAGGCTTTCTGGAAGGCCACGACTACGAAGCCGATGGTTTCGAGACGAGCCTGGACAAGCTCGAGGAAGTGGCCGTGCCGGCGATCGTCCTCATCAACGAGAACGGCTACCAGCACTTCGTCGTCATCAAGGGATTGCGCGGAAACGAGGTGCTGATCGGGGATCCCTCCATGGGCTCGCGCATCCTGCAGCGACCGCGATTCGAGGCGATGTGGGTGAACAGCATCGTGTTCGTGATCACCAGCGTGCGTGAAACCAGGACCTTCAATGCCAGCGCCGACTGGCGCGCGGGCAAGGCGCCTCTGGGTGCAGCGATCAGCCGCGAGAGCCTGGCCAACATGATGATCTTCCAACGTGGTCCCAACGATTTCTGAGGAACGGTCATGAGAACAAATCTGACGAGTGCCGTCGCGTTGAGCTTGACCGCTTCGGTCGCTATCCCTTCCGTGGCATATGGCGCAACCGGTGTTTTTGACGACTGCCGCGCAAGGATCGAATGCCGGCGTTTGAACAACCTCGAGCTCAACCGGTTGCGTGGTGGATTCACCTTTCTGACCCATGGCGCGCCGCTGCACGTATCGTTCGGCATCGCGCAAGCCGTAGTGATCAACGACGAGCTGGTGGCAGTGACCCAGCTCACCATTCCGCAGCTGGACAACAAGGTGATCGCCAGCTTTTCACCGATCTCGGTCGATCTGAGCGCCCTGGCAGCTGCGCTCAAGAGCGCGAGTTCGGTGTTGCCGGGAAACGAAGGAGGGAGTTCGCCAGGAGAGGCCGCTGCGGCGCAGGCGGCACTGGCAGCAGCAGGCGCCACCGCCGCAGTGGACCCCGGTTCTTCCGCCTCTGCAGCAGGCGCGTCGACTACTGCTGCCGCTCAGGGCAGTTCATCTGCCGGTTCCGCACCAGGCACCTCATCCACTGCTGCGTCGGCACCGAATGCAAGCGGCAACACGCGGGCAGCGGCAGCCAATACAACCCAAGCCTCCGCGACGCCGTCTGCTGGCAGCGCCAGCAGTCAGCCGGCTTCGGCGCCTCCTGCTGCGCAGACCACAGCCGCGAACGGAGCAGGTCAGACGGGCTCGACGTCGAAGAGCACCAGCGCCTCTTCGTCTGCCTCGTCGAAACCAGCTTCTGCGCCGGCCGCCGCCGTCTCGTCCGTGCACGTCAACGGCCAGCCGGTGAAGCCGGGTACCCCGGTCGTGAACGTGCCCACAGCGGAAGAATTGCGTGGGTTGATTATTCAGAACGGCCTTGGCAACATCGTGGTCCCGAATGCGGCGGATCTGAGTGCAGCTGTTCCCGCCACGCTGATCCAGAATACCTTGAATGATCAGATAATCAGTGCGTTAACGGTGATCAACGTCTCAGTCTCCGTGCAAGGTGCCCTGTCCGCCTCGCGCATTCAGGAATCGGTGCGACAGTCGATCGCCAATTCCTTGCGATAGGACAGGCTGCCGGGAACGCCTCAAGAATGAGAAAGAACGCAGTGTGTGAGCCAGGGGAAGGCAGCAGACGACCAAGTGTGCAAATGGCGCTGCTGGCCGCAGCGTTGGCCGGTGCGGCTGGAACTGCCCCGGCCCTGGCGGCAGATGAAGGCAATGACGCAGGTGCGACGTCCCGCCTCGAGGATCTGGCGCGTCGGGTGGAGCGTCAGGAGCGCCTGCTGCAGGAGCAGCAGGCACGCATCGACGAGCAGGCCAGGCAGCTGCGCTACACCAAGGAAGAGTTGGCAGCCGCCCTGGCGCGCTACCGCAACAACCCGCAAGTGCTGCAGATGCGCGGCGCCGGCGCACCTGGGGCCGGTGGCGGACCGGATGCTGCTACGCCGCCGGATGCACCATCCCCTGCTGCAGGGGGCACCGTGGTCGCGCAAGCCGACAATGACCAGCAGGCGGCTCCCCCGACCACCGCCGGACAAGCGCCCGAAAGTGCATCACGGCCACCCCCGGTGGCACCGCTGGAAGATGCACAGTCGGCACTCACCCCGCGTGGAAAGTGGGTGCTCGAACCATCGTTCGAATTTGCCACCTCGTCCAACGACCGCGTGGCACTGGTCGGCTTCACCATCATTCCGGGGCTGACCGTCGGACTGATCGACGTACGCCGCGTCAACCGCGAATTCTATCTGGCTGCGCTTGCTGCCCGTTACGGACTCACCAATCGGATGGAGGTGGAGATCAAGGTCCCCTACGTCTATCGTTCGGACAGCACCACGGCCCGCCCGCTGGCGACGCAATCGGCCACCGACAGCGTGTTCAACAACGACGGCAGCGGGGTGGGTGACGTGGAGCTGGGGTTGCGCTATCAGCTCAACGTCGGGAGCGCCACGCGGCCTTTCTACGTTGCATCGCTGCGCTTGAAGACGACCACCGGAAAAGGGCCGTTCGAGGTCGATACCTACAATCCGCTTCCAGGGGCCGTACTGCAGCGCGAACTGCCTACG
>JAHCKU010000404.1 GCA_026125625.1 Burkholderiales bacterium
CAGGCGCGAGGAGTAGAGGCGTTCGCCGAGCGCCGGGCTCGCGGCATGCGCCGTGACGCGCGCGGCCTCGGCGTCATTCCAGCGCGAGCGCATGGTTGCGGAAGAGCAGGGCGGGCACGCTGATTATAATCGGCGCATGCCGACGTTCAGCGTGCGCATGGCCGACTGGGAACGCGATCGCGAGGCGTTGCGCGCGGTGCGCGAAGCGGTGTTCGTGGTCGAGCAGGGCGTGCCGATCGAGCTGGAGTGGGACGAGTTCGATGCCGTGAGCACGCATGTCATGGCCGAAGACGCCAGCGGCCGAGCGATCGGCACCGGCCGCCTGCTGCCCGACGGACATATCGGCCGTATGGCCGTGCTCGCACCGTGGCGCGGACATGGCATCGGCGCTGCACTGCTGGCCCGGTTGATCGAACGGGCACGTGATGCCGGCATGGACGAGCTGCGTCTGCATGCACAAAGCCATGCGGTGCCGTTCTATGCGCGGCATGGCTTCGCATGTGCAGGCGACGAGTTCATCGAGGCGGGCATCCCGCATCGCCTGATGTGCCGTCGCGCGTGAGGCCGGCCGTCGGTTCGAGCACGAATCGGCGCGTGTCCAGCACCTGTCCATCGGGCCCGAAGCTCGACTCGCGAAACACGGCGCGGCCGAGCCGGTCGACGATGACCAGCGTCGAGGCGCGCGTGCCATAGTCGGGCGTGCGGATGAACGCGCTCGACAATACCCGCTCCCATTCCAGGGATACGCCGGTCTGCGGCAGCGCATCGTCCGGGGCGCGGGCATCGTCGGACAGCAATTGCGCGAGCCCCGGCTCCAGATGCTCGGGCGGCACCTGCTGCAGGGCGCGCAGCGCCTGCTTGGCGCGCTCCACCTTGGGCCACGGTGTGTCCAGCAGGTGATTGGAAAGTCCGTACACGCCGGCGACCAGCGGCGTCACACGCCGGCTGCGGTTGGAGTAGTGCAGCAGGTTCCGGCCGCTGCCGACGATCAGATTGAAACCGTCGTAATCCGCGTGCTCGGCGTCGATGCGCTCGAGAAAGGACGACGGCGAGACCTGCGAGGCGAGGAAATCGCGCACCAGCCATCCACGCGACTTGCGTCCCGAACGCGAAGCACCGTCGCGGAAATTGGTCACCGCTGCGAAGCGCGCCTCGCGCGTGATGCCCATCCAGGTGCCGCCCTGCTCGAGATCGCGTCCGGCCAGTACCGGCTGCAGGTCGGGCCAGAACTGTGCCGGCGCGGTCGCGCGGGCGAAGAACTCGTCGCGATTGGCGGCGATCATGAGCGGGTAGTCGGCACGCAGGTCGACGGCAACGGCGATCAGACACATGCCGGTTCGGTTCCGGTCAATCGACGAAGCACTCGAGCTTGCGCACGCTGCCTGGGGCGAGGAGGCGGTCGAAGCCGACCTGATCGACGGCCTGCTGCAGCGTGCGCTCGAACGTCTCGGTAACGGCCACCGGCTCGTAGATTTCCATCCATAGCTGTGCCTCTCCGCGCTTGGTCAGCAGCCGGCCGGATACGCCGGTGGCGGCACGCACCGCGGCGAAGATCGTGTTCACGCCTGCGCGTGCGGCTTCGGCTGTCTCGGGGCGCAAGCGGTAGTAGATGAAGTAGGCCGGCATCGGTTCAGCCGCGGCGCGTCAGGGGCTGGCTGGCGCCGGCCGTGTGCAGCGGCTCGTGTGCGAGCGCATCGGTCTGCACCACCGCAAGGGCATCCCAGCCACCTTGTGGAGCCGGCACACCGGCAACCACGGTGCCGGCACTGCTGCCGTCCGCGCGCAGGATCGGCTGGCCGGGACTGAGCGGCCCCTCCGCCGCATGCAATGCCGTCAGCCTGCGCTTGACCTGCCCCAGGTATTGCGCACGCGCCACGATCTCCTGTCCCGGATAGCAACCTTTATCGAAGCTGATCGCGCCCAGCTGCTCGAGATTGAGCATCTGCGGGACGAACTGCTCCTGCAATGCGACCCCCAGGCGGGGAATCCCTGCCTGCACCAGCCGCCACTGCCATCCCGCTGCACTCGCGGACACGCAGGCGGCGGCAAGTGTGTCCCACGTCCTGGCAGCGTGCGGCATCGGCACGATGACGACATACAGTTCCGCTGCCAGCATCACCACCGTGTTGCCGTCGCTGGCCGTAGTCCTGGCCATCGGCTCCGCGGGCGGAGCGGGCACCAGTTCGCGCAGGGCAGTCGCTGCCTGCGGCCCACCCACGCCGAGAACCAGGTATTCGCTGCTGACGTTGTCGAGCTGGACGCGTGCGCGCAGGACATAGCGGCGCAGCCGCGCCAGCAGCGGGTCGAGAATCTCGCCTGGCACCCACAGCAGAATGCCGTCATGCGCTTTCCATGCCAACGGTATGGCGAGCACACGCCCTTGTGCGCTACAGTAGCTGGTCCATTGGGCATTGGTCGCATTCAGCAGTCCGAGGTCGTTGCTGAGCTGGCCCTGAAGAAAGCTCGCGGCATCGGCGCCATGTGCGCGCATGATCCCTTCACCCAGCAGCGGATGCAGGGTGGTGCCCGCGATCAGCGCATGGTGCTCGGCCTGAGCGTCCTGAAAGCCGGTGACCTCGCCGGCTTTCAGGCAGGCGCCACGGGCGGAGAGGTGGTCGGCGAAGGGATGCGGGGACGTCGGCGAAGCGGTCATGAGGGCCAGGGCAACAGGTGAACGCATGTATCGACCTGCGATAACGACGATTATAGAGAACGCGGCCGCACACACGTGGGAGGGAAGCCCGGGCTTGAACGGCGATCGCCTCGAAGTACGTGTCGGCCATTCGATGTGGCTGGCTGCCGGACTGGTGCTCGCCCACGCCGGCGCCGCGGCCCTGGTCTGGATCGGCTCGCCGCTACCCTGGGCTAGCGCGCTGATCACGCTGGCCATCGGCATGAGCCTGTGGTGCACGCTGCGCCGGCACGCGCTGCGCAGCGACGCCCACGCCGTACTGCAGGTGATGCTGGAGGCAGGCGACGATGCGCTGCCGCATGCGGTGATTCAGCGGCGCGATGGCAGCCGGACCGCGGGTCGATTGGACGGGACGACTTTTGTGTCCACCGCGCTGGTCATCCTGCGCCTTCGCATCCCTGGTGCATGGCGGCTGCTGAGCGTGCTCCTGCCCAGGGACGCCATGACTGCTACCGCCCA
>JAHCKU010000405.1 GCA_026125625.1 Burkholderiales bacterium
CAGCGGCTGGCGCAGCTCGCTCTTCCACGATGCCCGTATCGATCCGTCCTGCAGCGCCTCGAACGTGCGCTTGCCGGCATGCGCCGCATCGCCGGGCGACGGGCTGCCGGCGATCGGGTGATCGAGATGTTCGAGCAGCCATTGCCAGCGCGCGCCGGTCTGGCGCACCAGCGCCAGCGCCGTCTCCGCGCGCCCGCTGATCATCTCCTGCGGCGATACCTGCTCCACTTCCTGCACCAGCGGCAGGTCGCCCGCCAGGAATGCTTCCAGCTCATCGCACAACCGGATCTTGTTGGCGAGCGAGCGCTCGATGTTCATGCGCTCGATGCCGTCCGAATAATCCCCCAGGCGCTCCAGCGGAATGACCACGTCCTCGTTGATCTTGAAGGCGTTGGTGTGCCTGGCGATGGCCGCGGTACGGGCACGATCCAGCCAGAAACGCTTGCGCGCCTCGGCGCTGACGGCGATGAAACCTTCCCCGCCGCGCAGGTTGGCGATGCGCACCACTTCCGACGCGGCCTCGCCCACCGCGTTCTCGTCGTCGCCGACCACGTCGGCCAGCAGCACCATCTTCGGCCTGGCGCCGCGCCGCGCCTTGGTGGCGTAGCCCACTGCCTTGAGATAGCGCATGTCGAGGTGCTCGAGGCCGGCCAGGATCGCGCCCGGATGCGTATCGAGATAGCGCTTGATCTCGACGATGGAAGGCACGGCCTCGCGCACCTGGCCGAAGAACTCCAGACAGACGGTGCGCGTATGCGCCGGCATGCGGTGCAGGAGAAAGCGCGCCGAAGTGATGATGCCGTCGCAGCCTTCCTTCTGCACCCCGGGCAGGCCGCACAGGAACTTGTCGGTGACGTCCTTGCCCAGGCCGGCCTTGCGGAACGCACCTCCGGGAATCTCCAGGATTCGCGCCGGCCCCTGCGGGCGGCTGCCATCCGTGCCATAGCGCTGGATGGAGAAGCGCGCGAGGTCGGCTTCGTGGATCTTGCCCAGGTTGTGGCCGATGCGCGTGATCTCCAGCACCTCGCCGCTGGCATCGACCATGCGCCAGGACACCAGGTTGTCCAGCGCCGTACCCCACAGCACCGCCTTCTTGCCGCCGGCGTTCATGGCGATGTTGCCGCCGATGCACGAAGCATCCGCGGAAGTGGGATCCACGGCGAACACCAGCCCGGCAGCCTCGGCCGCTTCCATCACCCGCCGCGTGACCACGCCGGCGCCGCAGCGGATGGTCGGCACCAGAGCGTCCACGCCCGGCAATGGCACGCGCTCCACGCCATCCAAACGATCGAGCTTCTCGGTGTTGATCACCGCCGATGATTGCGTCAGCGGTACCGCGGCGCCGGTATAGCCGGTTCCGCCGCCGCGCGGGATGATGGTCAAGCCCAGCTCGATACAGGCGCGCACCAGCTCCGCGACCTCGTCCTGCGTATCGGGGCTGATCACCACGAACGGGTATTCCACGCGCCAGTCGCTGGCATCGGTGACGTGCGATACGCGGGCGAATCCGTCGAAGGCGATGTTGTCCTTGCGCGTGACGCGCGCCAGCCGCCGCAGCACGCGCCGGCGCAGCGTGCGCGTGTGTTCGAAATCCTGCGCGAAGCGGTCGACCGCCGCCGTTGCCGCCGTCAGCAGCGCACCGACCTGATCGTCGCGATTGGTGCGCCGCGCCTCGATCTCGCGCAGCCGGTGGCGCATGGCCTGGATCAGCGCATCCAGCCGCACGCGATTGGCCAGCAGGTCGTCCTGCAGGTAGGGGTTGCGCGTGACCGCCCAGATGTCGCCCAGCACTTCGTACAGCATGCGCGCCGATCGGCCCGTGCGGCGCTGGGCGCGCAGCTCGTCCAGCAGCGCCCACGCCGGCGCGCCGAGGATGCGGATGACGATCTCGCGATCCGAGAACGAGGTGTAGTTGTAGGGGATCTCGCGCAGCCGGCTGCTCATGCTAAGCGATTGAGTATTCGTAAGAAAAGCTGTCGATCATACACTATTGCAGTGCACTATCCGCAGGCTTCGGTGACGCGGTCACAGCGCTGCCTGCGCCACCACCCAGTAGCGTGCGAACTTCCCGACGGCAATGAACAGGGTCGCCAGGCCGAGCGGCAGCCGCAGCCAGCCGGCAGCCACGCACAAGGCATCGCCGATGATCGGTGCCCAGGACAGCAGCAGGACCGGCGCGCCACCACGCCGCAGCCAGGCCAACGCGCGCGGCGCGGGTGCCTTGCGCTCGGGGATCAGCCGCCCCAGCAGATAGGATGTGAGCGCACCCAGCGTGTTGCCGAGCGTGGCGACGCCCAGAGCCGGCCAGAGCTTGTGCGGATCATGCGCGAGCACGGCGTACAGCACGACCTCGGAGCCACCCGGAAGAAGCGTGGCGGCAAGGAAGGCGCTGGCAAACAGGCCGGTCAGCATGGCGGACGGATCCACCATGGTTTTTCATGAATCGGATGCGTCTCGACAACTGCATACGCAATCAGACGCTGCGCGTGTCGTGTCAGCGCACTATCGGCAATGGGTGGATTGCGCATCGAACTGTTGATATCCATCGGCCCATGTAGATACCATGGATCGCACGCCGGCTCGGTGCTCGATTCGAATGAGGCTATCGATGCGTCTGAACAAACCCGCTCCGCTGGATCGTTCTGGCGACGCAATCACGCAACCAGGTTGCGCGCTCCGGACTGTGATGATGCTCGCGCTGCTCCTGCTCGCGCGGCCGGTCGCGGCAGAAACACCCGAGCAGTGGGTCGCTCTCGGAGAGCGCATACACGGCGGATTCGGGAGCTATATTGCCCTGGGACTGCGCATTGGACTGGACGCGGCAGATCAGTTGGGGGCCGAGCCCGGACAGCTGGAAGTGCTGCTGATCGATGGTCCCGGCAGCCCATGCCCATGCCTCGCCGACGGCCTCATGCTCTCCACGCGGGCAAGCCCCGGACGCGGCACCCTACGGGTCGCGAGCGAGAAGGCCGCGGCCGACGAGTTCGGTGTGGTGGTGGTGCGGGACCGCAGCAGCGGCGAAGGCCTGCGCTACGTGGTGCCGATGCGCGCACGCGCGAAGCTCGATGAATGGAATCGCACGCTCGCGCCGCTCGCACGCTATCACGCCACGATGAGCGAACCCGAGGAGGTGCTGTTCCTGCG
>JAHCKU010000406.1 GCA_026125625.1 Burkholderiales bacterium
AACATGAACTACCAGCTCGGTCTGGACAACCCCAGCCTTACCGACGTCATCAACGACGATGCGGTGATCCTGCATCTGCAGTACTCGACGCAGTGGGACAGCCTGGCCCACGTCGGCCAGCTGTTCGACGCCAACGGCGACGGCGTTCCCGAGCCGGTGTACTACAACGGCTTCCGCCCGGGCGAGCATATCGTCGGGCCCAGCGACCCGGACGATGCCGGTGCCATCGGCCAGGTGCCGGCGAAGTCGACCTCGCGCGCCAAGGCGCTGGGCGTGGAGAACATGGCGGTGAAGTGCATCCAGGGCCGCGCGGTGATGATCGACCTGCACGCGCACGTCGGTCGCGAGCACGCCATCATCGGCTACGACCGCCTGATGAAGATCATCGAGGCCGACAAGGTCGTGGTGGAGCAGGGCGACATGGTATGCCTGCATACCAACTTCTCGCAGATGCTGCTGGAGATGGATCGCAAGCCCGATCCGCAGCAGGTGGAGAACGCCTGCGCCGTGCTCGACGGACGCGATCAGAAATTGCTGCAGTGGATAACCGACAGTGGTCTGGTGGCGCTGATTGCGGACAACTACGCGGTGGAGGCACATCCGCCGACCAGCATGGGCGATCGTTGCGCGTATCTCCCGATCCACGAGCACTGCCTGTTCAAGCTCGGCGTGAACCTGGGCGAGATCTGGTATCTCGCCGAGCTGGCAGCATGGCTGCGCAAGAACCGGCGCAGCCGCTTCCTGCTCACCGCGCCGCCGCTGCGCCTGCCCGGCGCAGTGGGTTCACCGGCCACACCGGTGGCTACGGTTTGAACATGAGCTACATCACCGGCGTCGGTCTCACGGCCTACGGCAAGCATCCGGGCAAGTCCACCCTCGATCTGATGAGCGAGGCGGCCACGGCCGCGCTGGCCGACGCACAGCTCGAGCGCAAGGACATCGACGGGCTGATCTGCGGCTACTCGACCACCTTTCCGCACCTGATGCTCGCGACCGTGTTCGTCGAGCATTTCGGTCTCGATCCCGTGTATGCGCATGGCGTGCAGATGGGTGGTGCGACCGGCTTCGGCATGGTCATGCTCGCACATCACCTGATCGCGGCGAAGGTCGCGCGCAACATTCTGGTGGTCGCCGGCGAGAACCGGCTGACCGGCCAGACGCGGGATGCCGCGGTGCAGACACTGGCGCAGGTCGGCCATCCGGTCTACGAGGTGCCGCTCGGGCCGACCATCCCGGCCTACTACGGGCTGGTCGCTGCGCGCTACATGCACGAGTTCGGCACCACCGAAGCCGATCTCGCCGAGCTGGCGGTGCTCATGCGCCGTCACGCCGGCACCCATCCCGGTGCCCAATTCCGCGATCCGATCACGGTGCAGGACGTGCTCGCCTCCAAGGCGGTGGCCGTGCCGCTGAAGCTGCTCGACTGCTGCCCGGTGTCGGACGGCGGCGCGGCTTTCGTCATCAGCCGCGAACGCAGCAACGATTTCGCCATCCGCATCCGCGGCAGCGGGCAGGCGCATACCCATCAGCACGTCACCGCCGCCCCCAGCCTCACGCATTTCGGTGCCGCAGCCAGCATGCAGCGCGCGCTGGCCGCAGCCGGCACGACCATGCGTGATGCGCGCTATCTGGGAATCTACGACAGCTTCACCATCACGCTGACCATTCTGCTGGAAGAGCTGGGATTCGCGCCGCGCGGGCAAGCTGGCCGGCTGGCGCACGCCGGCCATTTTTCCCGCGACGGTGCGCTGCCGCTCAACACCCATGGCGGATTGCTTTCCTACGGCCATTGCGGTTGCGGCGGTGCCATGGCGCACCTGGTGGAGACGCATCTGCAGATGACCGGCCGCGCCGGAGCACGGCAGGTGAAGGATGCGTCGGTGGCGATGCTGCACGGCGACGGCGGTGTGCTGTCGTCACATGTCAGTCTGATCCTGAGCAGAGAGTAAGCATGCAGATACTCGATTGGACCAAAGGCGGCGAAGGCATCGCCTACCAGAGCTGTCCGGCGTGCAAGGCCGTCTGGTACTTCCGCCGCACCTTCTGTCCGCAGTGCGGAAACACCGAGCCGCTCGAGCGCCAGGCCAGCGGGCAGGGCGTGGTGCATGCGCTGACCGTGGTGGCGCGTGCGCCGAGCGAGGCGCTGCGCGCGCATGCGCCTTACGCGATCGCGCTGATCGACACCGACGAGGGGTTCCGCATGATGGCGCATGCCGCCGCCGACCTCGCCGTCGGCGAGCGCGTACAGTGCCGTTTCATCCGGATTGCTGGATGCCTGTTGCCGAGCTTCGAAAAAATCCCGACCTGACCCCGCCACCATGGCTCACTACCCGCGTGCTGCGCTGCGCAGCGTCCTGGACCCGAAGTCGGTCGCCGTCATCGGCGCTTCGGAAAATCCCAACAAGATCGGCGGCCGGCCGCTGCTGTATCTGTCCAGATTCGGATACAAGGGCCGCGTTTACCCGATCAATCCCAAGCGCAAGGACGCGCAGGGGTTCAAGTGCTTCGAACACCTGGCGGCGCTGCCGGAAGCGCCGGAGGTGGCGATCATCGCCGTGCCCGACGATCTCGCGGTGCAGGCAGTGGACGATTGCGCTGCGCACGGCGTGAAGGTGGCGATCGTGATGGCCTCCGGCTTCGGCGAAACCGGCGATGCGGCCGGCAGGGCCAAGGAAGCGCGCATGGCGGAGCGCGCACGTGCCAGCGGGATGTGCGTGGTCGGCCCCAACTCGCAGGGGCTGGCCAATGTCGGCAGCGGCGCGATCCTGAGCTTCTCCACCATGTTCCTGGAAACGCAGGCCAAGGATGGGCCGATCGGCGTCATCAGCCAGAGCGGTGCCATGAGCGTGGTGCCCTATGCCCTGCTACGCCAGCGCGGGCTGGGCGTGCGCTACGCGAGCGCCACCGGCAACGATTGCGACGTCACGGTCGGCGAGCTGGCGTGCGTGCTGGCCGAGGACCCGCAGCTCGAGCTGCTGCTGCTGTACCTGGAGACGATTCGTGACCCGGCACCTCTGGAGGAGGCCGCGCGCATCGCACGCACACGCAACCTGCCGATCGTCGCCTTGAAGGCAGGCAGGACGCCGGCCGGTCAGGCGGCAGCGCAGTCGCACACCGGCGCGCTGGCCAACGAGGATCGCGTG
>JAHCKU010000407.1 GCA_026125625.1 Burkholderiales bacterium
CGAAAAGGAGGGGAAGACGATTGCCGTGCGCCAGCCTTCTTCCCCTCCTCGAAAAGGAGGAGAAGACGATTGCCGTGCACCAGCCTTCTTCCCCTCCTCTCAAGAGGAGGGGTCCGGCGAAGCCGGGGGGTGGTGTGGGATCCTCGAGAATCAGGAGGCGAGATGACAGGCACGACGCCGATGCGGATCGGCATCAACACCATGTCCTTCATGTGGCGCGCCAGCGCCAAGCAGGCCCTGGAAACGCTCGCGCGCGAAGGCTACCGGCATTTCGAGGTGATGGCACAGCCGCCGCACTTCGACCCGATGATGGAACCGACCGAAGCGCGGGCCTTCGCCCGCTTCCTGCACGATGCGCAACTCACGGTTGAGTCGATCAATCTCCCGAGCCTGGATCAAAACCTGGGCAGCGCCTCCCGCCCCATGCGCGAGTATTCGATCGGCCTGTACCAGTGCCTGATCGACATCGCCGCGATCATCGGCGCGCAGGCGATCATCGTGGTGACCGGCCGCGTGAATCCGCTGATCGCGCCCCCGCGCGCCGATCTGGAGAGCTGGTTCGGAGACGCGTTCGCGCACGTGCTGCGCGCGGCGGAGCGCGCCGGCATCCAGCTGCTGCTGGAGAACATCCCCATCGGCGTCTTTCCCACCGCGGCGCAGATGATCGCATTCGCCGATGACGTGAACTCACCCAACGTCGGCATCTGCTACGACATCGCCAACGCGCACTTCATCGGCGAAGACGTCGCCGCCGGCGTGCATGCGGTGAAGTCGCGCCTGGGCATCGTGCATCTGTCGGACACCAACCGCGACAGGTGGCGACACGACCCGGTCGGCCAGGGCAGCTGCGACTTTGCCGGCTTCGCCCGCGCGCTGCGCGAGATCGGCTACGACAAGACCTCGATGCTGGAGATCGTTGCCGAGCAGGCGATCGAGCAGACGCTGGAGAGCCACCGGCGGGTGGCGCAGTGGGGGTGGGAGACACCGCCTGTCTGAATCACCCTGGTCCTGCGGCACGATTCGCTTTGTCCTCCTCCAGCATGTAGTTTGCTACCATCGGCAGTAGGCAACGTCGCGCCACGACAGACCATCCAACGACGATCCGCGGCGCCCACGGGAGGAGCACCCATGCCGCGCATGAAGGGCGCAGATCTGATCTGCGATTTCCTGATCCAGGAAGGCGTTCCCTACGTCTTCGGCATCTGCGGCCACGGCAACGTCGGCCTGCTGGATGCCTTGTGGGCACGCCAGGATCGCATCAAGCTGATTTCCCCGCGCCACGAGCAGACCGCCGGGCACATGGCCGACGCCTACTTCCGGGTGGCGCATCGGCCGGTGGCCACGCTCACTTCCTGCGGCCCCGGCTCATGCAATCTGGTGATGGCTACCGCCTGCGCCTCGGCCGACTCGTCGGCGTTCTATGCCATCACCGCCAACGTGCCGACCTCGCAGTTCAATCGCGGCCCGTTCCAGGAGAGTTACCGCAACCAGGCCGCGGAGTTTCCCGTGGTGTTGCGGCCCTACGTCAAGCGCACCTTCCAGCCCACGCGTGTCGACATGCTGCCGCTGGCGCTGCGCCAGAGCTACAACCTCATGCTCAGCGGCCGGCCCGGGCCGATCAATCTGGATGTGCCGTTCAATCTGTTCCAGGAGGAAGACGACGTCGAGCTGCTGCACTCCGATCGCGCAGCCGGTTTTCCGCGTCCGGGCGCCTCGCCCGAAGACGTGCGCCGGGTGGTCGATCTGATCCTGGCGGCCGAACGGCCTGCCTTCTTCGTCAGCCACGGCGTGACCCTGGCTGAGGGCGGGCCGGAACTGCAGCGCGTGGCCGAGATGCTCGATATTCCGGTCATCACCTCACCCAACGGCTTCGGCGTGCTGCCGATGCCGCACCGGCTCGCGCTCGGCTTCATCGGCCGCAACGGCGCCTATCCCGCCAACCAGGCCGGACGCCATTGCGATCTGCTGATCACGGTGGGTGCACGTTTCGACGACCGCTCCTCCTCGTCATGGATTCCGGGCTATTCCTGGAACATTCCGCCGACCAGGCTGGTGCACGTGGATATCGACCCGGCCGAAATCGGCCGCAACTATCCGGTGACCTTGGGCATCGTCGCCGATGCCAAGGTCTTCCTCTCCCAGCTCGCGCAGGAGGCGGCGAGCCGCAAGGCGGACGGCAGCCGCTTCGCGGCGTGGCAGGCGCAGATCGAAGGCTGGAAGCGCGAATGGAACGATTTCACCCGTCCAAACTTCGATCTCGGCGGATCGCCGCTGCGCCCCGAGCGCGTGGTCAAGGAAGTGCGGCGCGCACTACCGGATGACGGCATCATCTCGCTGGACAGCGGCGTGCATCACAACTGGTTCATGCAGTTCTGGGAGGCGCGCCAGCCGCAGTCCATGCTCAACTCGTGGGGCTTCTCGGCGATGGGCTTCGGCGTCAGCGGCATTCTTGGAGCCAAGCTGGCGGCGCCGCAGCGGCCCTGCATCGCCGTGGTCGGCGACGGTGGCTTCACCATGACGCCGCACGTGCTGGCCACCGCGGTCGAATACGATATCCCTGCGGTGTGGCTGGTATGGAACAACTATTCGTGGGCCGCGATCCGCGACATTCAGCTGGGCATGTTCGGCGGGCGCGAGATCGGCACCGGCTTCTACGCCGGACCGGATCGCGCTCCATACAACCCGGACTTCGCCGCCATGGCGCGCAGCTACGGCGTCGAGGGCATCAGCGTGAAGCACGCGGATCAGCTCGGCGATGCACTGCGCCATGCACTGGCGCTGGGCAAGCCCTGCCTGCTCGACGTGCATGTCGACGACAAGATCAAGCCGCCCGGCACCGGTACATGGCAGCTGCCGCCGACGCCTTATCGCGAACCGGCATTCGGCAAGCGCGTGGTACGCTGAATAGCAGGGGCAAAGCTGCCGGTGGGCAGTAGGCAGGCGTGCCTTCACCCTCTCCCCTGCCCTCCACCCTGAAAGGGTACCGAGGTCCCTTCAAGGGAAAGGGGCTGTTGGACGAGTCGCCAACCAGTCCTCTCTTCCTTCGCAGAAAAGAGAGTAGCGGGATGCAACGCAAACTGATCCCCTCTCCCCTCGCGGGAGAGGGTTAGGGAGAGGGGGAAATGAAAAACG
>JAHCKU010000408.1 GCA_026125625.1 Burkholderiales bacterium
TCAAGCACAAGATCGACGTCAACACCCAGGACCAGCTGGCCGCCAAGCACCTGGAGTTGAACGAGGTCGCCTACTGCAACCTGTACCTCGACCAGCCGATCCCGTTCGAGACCTACGCCGACAACCACGCCCTGGGCGCCTTCATCCTGATCGACCGCCAGACCAACGCCACCGTCGCCGCCGGCACCCTGGACTTTGCCCTGCGCCGCGCCGGCAACATCCACTGGCAGCACGTCGACGTCGACAAGACCGCGCGCGCGCGGATCAAGCACCAGGCGCCGAAGTGCCTGTGGTTCACCGGCCTGTCGGGATCAGGCAAGTCCACCATCGCCAACCTGGTCGAGAAGCGCCTGCTGGCGATGGGCCACCACACCTACATCCTCGACGGCGACAACGTCCGCCACGGCCTGAACAAGGACCTGGGCTTCACCGACGAGGACCGCGTGGAGAACATCCGCCGCGTCGCCGAAGTGGCCAGGCTGATGGTCGATGCAGGGCTGATCGTGCTGGTCAGCTTCATCTCCACGTTCCGCGCCGAGCGCGACATGGCGCGGCAGATGTTCGAGAAAGGCGAGTTCCTGGAGATATTCGTGGACACGCCGCTTGAAGTCGCCGAACAACGCGACACCAAAGGCCTGTACGCCAAGGCTCGCGTAGGGCGGATCAAGAACTTTACCGGTATCGATTCGCCCTACGAGGCGCCGCAGGCCCCGGATCTTCGATTGCAAACCGATGTGCCCGCAAGTGAGCTTGCAGATCGCTTGTTGGCGCGGTTGAATCTGCTGGACGATGCTCACTTCGGGAACGAGACCTCTAGACTTGGAGATTGAGCAGAGATGATGGCGGCGATCGGATTGCTTCAGCCTTCAATTGCGCCGGCTCGGCGCGCGACGGACACATCACGCCATGACGGTTGAAAATCGGCAGACGCAAGGCTCCGGTGGGACAGAACCCACGTTTTCGACAAGCTGGACACAGCCCTTGCCTCGCACCTTTTTGTTCGCGGGTGTCGTCACGATATTATCGGTACTGGCGGCGGTAGTGCTGGCGCGATGGAGGTTCGGCTTTGATTACGCACCGACCGGGGTAGCGTTGGACACGTTGCTGCTGTTTCCGGTCACGTGGTTGGCAATCCTGTGGATCCGTGGTCCGGTTCGACTCGTGATGTTCGCCATGTTATTGGCAGCGACGTTCGTCTTGTCCCATGCAGTAAAACTCGCGTTCCTCGGCATGCCGGTCAGTCTAGCTGACATCGGTCCCGGAATATCGCTGCTGCATGTGCTCTCCGGATGGCGCCTGACGTTCGCGTTGACCGGCAGCATGGTGTATGCGGGTACGCTGGTCTGGGCCCTTTGGCCCCGTCGCGGGCGCGCCAGGTTTGTCCCGCTTCTGGCGATCTACGCGGCGATGTTGTACTGGGCTGCCAATCCCGTCTCGGACATGCTGCAAGGCCCAGGCCCGGAAGCAGGATTGGCATCGCTGCGCGAACATGGCGGAGTCCTCGCGCTTCTCCGCGACACCAGGGGCAACGATTCGAAAAATGCTCCTTCGCGTCACGACGTCGCCCGCATTCTTCGTGGCCAGACGGCGCGTGATGCCGCAGCGCCCCAAGGCCCGAGGCGGAATCTATACTTGTTCCTTCTTGAAGCTTATTGGGATCCGCTGAAGTTGCGCGGCTATTCCTTCAGCAGGGATCCTTGGGATCCGCGGTTCCGCGCTCTCTGGAAGGAGGGTGGGAAGTCCGCGGTTCTGTCGCCGGTTTTCGGCGGAGCCACGGCAAATGCGGAGTTTGAAGTGTTGTGCGGACTGCCCGCCGAACCCCAGGGAATTGACTTCCAGGACGATCTTGATCAGGCGGTGCCCTGCCTGCCACGCGTTTTGCGCGAAGCAGGCTACCTCACCGTAGCCAGCCATCCTTATCAGTCGGGATACTGGAATCGCGCCATTGCCTATCGTCGGATCGGCTTCGAGCGATACGATGCGATAGGAACATTCGTGCTCGACGACATGGACGGTTTGTTTCTAAATGACGGCTCGACGTTCCGGCAGATTTCGGAGAGGCTCGATGCACGATCACCCGAGAAGCCTCTCTTCAGTTATGTCGTGTCGCTTAGTACGCACTATCCGTACGGACGAAACATCACGAAGCGCCCGGACCTGGTCACAGTGACTCCTTCGGCACCGCTGCTTCAGGCGTATGCGAACAACCTCGCGTATTCCAGTCGCGCGCTCATGGATTATCTCCAGCACATACGCATAGAAGATCCCGACGCGCTGATCGTAGCCTTCGGCGATCATGCGCCCGTACTCGGGTTCAACCCGGATCCGTACGCAAACTCGGAGATGAAGCTCGATGAAAGCATGCCTGCCGATCGCCTGGCTGAGGTCAGTGAAACGCCATTGATCGTTATCGATGGTGAGCGGGGGGCCGTTTCGATGGGAGCGTTGCCACTCTATGCCTTGCCTGGCCGGATCCTTTCGCTGCTCAGGCGCAGGCTTTCGAATCTGCCGTACCTGGCCGACGACTCCGGTGATCGGATTTTTCTCCGCCGCTTTCTTGGGCGCACGATCGTCAATGGCAAGGGTGGCTGGACGTATTGCAAACACGAAACCGTTCCATGCGCGACAGCGAAAGCCCGCGAGGACCGCTTGTCGATTCTGAAGCAGGACTTGCTCGAAGGCCACCAATACAGCTTGGACTCTCCTCAGGGGAGAGGGATGAAAGGAGAGTCCACGATGAAGGTGACGGAGACGTACGGTGAGTGCTCGCTCCAGGTCGAGGCTTGGGGCCCCAAGCAGTCTCAACAGGGGCGGGGTTTCACGGTTCAGCCCGATGGCGCCAGCGCGATCTGGATGAGATTGCGTAGCGGTCGGGGCGTGCCGGAACTGGTGATCGGTAATGACCGGGCGAAAGTGACGATCGACGGCAAGCGGGGGTCGGCGACATTCAGGAACCCGGGCTTCCTCAATCATCTGGGACCCCATGACGTCCGCTGGGAATGCGGGCCGCGCCGGGGTGGAGATCTGGGCACGTTTCTTGTGACCAACCCGCCGGGGCGGTCGGCCGGCAAGACCGGTGGCGATCCCGATGCCGGACAGTAAGTGCAGACTGCAGGCTGCGCTGTGAT
>JAHCKU010000409.1 GCA_026125625.1 Burkholderiales bacterium
TTCAGCGGCTTGTCCTCGCCCTCGGTCACCGATAGGACGACGACCTTGTGCGCCTCGCCAAGATCGAAATCGGCCGGACAAACCAGATTGCCGACATTTTCGATGAACAGCACGCCACCTTCCGGTAGCGGCAAACGCTCCAGAGCGTGGCCGACGCCGTGAGCGTCCAGATGGCAGCCCTTGCCGGTGTTAATCTGCACGGCTGGCGCCCCAGCGGCCAGGATGCGTTCGGCGTCGTTGGCGGTTTGCTGGTCGCCGCCGATCACCGCGACCGGAAATTCGTCGCGTAGCGCTCGGACCGTCTGAGCCAGCAGCGTGGTCTTGCCAGAACCGGGACTGGAGACCAGATTCAAGACAAGGATGCCGCGCTCCGCGAATAGTCGCCGGTTATTGGCGGCAAATTCAGCGTTCTTCGCTAAAATGTCTCGTTCGAGACGGATAAGCCGCGCTCCGCTGTGGGCATGGCTATGCCCATGTTCGTGAGGATGATCGTGAGGATAGTCACAAGAGTGGGTGACCGGTTCGCTTTCGCCACAACCACAGGTAACGCATATTCCAGGCACCAGGCCGGCCCGGTAGGGTGATAATGTCCAGTTCCGCTGTCGCCGCCACCGTGTTCTGACGCACGATCTCAAAGGCGAAACGCAGAGCATCCAGCTCAACATTGGCCAGTGCGCCGATTTCCAGCCATACCCGCCGAACCTGCGTAAAACCCTGTTGGCGGGTTTGGGTGGTAAGGGTTTCGACGATGCTTTCGCACAGTGAAAACTCGTGCATCGTTGCCGAGGATCATGTCTCCCGTCAACCCTCCCTGTTGCGCGTAGGAAGGTTTGATGGGAGAAGAAGTTAGCCGACCAGCAGCAACGCGCCGCCGGCCGCGATGGCCGCGCCGCCGAATCGTAACAGTCGCGCTGACACACCATGCTGTGCTGTCAGGCCGACGCCAATCCCCACGCCGTGCAGTGCGGCGGTCGCCAGCATCAAGCCTAAGCCATACCACAGAGCGCTGGGCTCGATTGCCATTTCCGCGCCGTGGGCGTAGCCGTGGAAGATCGCGAAGCCGCCCGCGATAAGGGAGGCGAGCGCGAGCGAAAGGTTCGCGCGGAACGCGACCAGTGCGCCGAGCACGATTACCGAAAGCGCGATGGCAAGTTCGGTGTAGGGCAGCGCAAAGCCCGTGAAGCCGAGCGCGCCGCCAGCCGCCATCACGGTTACGAAACTCGCGGGCACCAGAAGAAGCGCGCGGCCGCCGAGATGGGCGACAAGCAGGCCGACCGCGACCATCGCCAGCACATGATCGATCCCGCCGAGCGGATGCAGAAAGCCCTGCGCGAAGCCATGGGTATGACCGGCGGGACCGCTATGCGCCAGCGCCATCGAAGGCACGAGCAGAATAAACAGGGTGAGCGCGCGAAAGCCGGTCTTCATCGGGAAAGCCCTTCCTGGAGAGTCGGTGCGAGCCTATTCGCTCGGCAGCCCGCGCTCAAGAAACCGGCTGCCCAAGTTTTCGTCTTTATTCGTCTTGGGCAGCCGCCTTTGCTTACTTCTTGAACGCGACGACCTTCTGCTTCTGGTCGCCGAGGCCCTCGATGCCGAGGGTCATGACGTCGCCTGCCTTGAGGAAGACCGGCGGCTTCATGCCCATGCCGACGCCGGGCGGCGTGCCGGTGGTGATGACGTCGCCGGGCTCCAGCGCCATGAACTGCGAGATGTAATGCACGAGGAAGGGCACCTTGAAGACCATGGTGCTCGAGGAACCGTTCTGCACGCGCTCGCCGTTGACGCTGAGCGTCATGGCAAGATCGCCCGTGTCCACTTCGTCCGCCGTCACCAGCCAGGGGCCGATGGGGCCAAAGGTCGGGCAGCCCTTGCCCTTGGTCCACTGGCCGCCGCGCTCGATCTGGAAGGCGCGTTCGGAAATGTCGTTGCACACGCAGTATCCCGCCACATAGTTCAGCGCGTCGGCCTCCGAGACATAGGAGGCGCGTTCGCCGATCACGACGGCCAGCTCGACTTCCCAGTCGGTCTTTTCCGAGCCGCGCGGAATGAGGATCGTATCGTCGGGGCCGACGATGCATGAGGGGGCCTTGTTGAACAGCACCGGCTCGGAGGGCACGGCCATGCCGCTTTCGGCGGCGTGGTCGGCATAGTTGAGCCCAACGGCGATGAAATTGCCGACGCGGCCGACGCAGGCACCGTAGCGGCTGCCCTCGGGCGCGAGCGGCAGGCTGTTCGGATTGAGTGCGCGAAGGCGCTCCAGCCCGGTGCGGCCGAGCGCGTCACCCGAAATATCCGCGACCACGCCCGAGAGATCGCGGATTTTGCCGTCCGCGTCGATCAGTCCGGGCTTTTCTGCGCCCGCCGCGCCAAAGCGCACCAGTTTCATGCCTGCCTCCATTGAATGTTTATTTCTGTTGCACGCACCTTCCATCCGGCCTTAGATCGAGTCAATGATTTTCGAAAATCTCTTCCATTTTATAAAATGAGAGGCGGCATGGAGCAGAAGCGCGCAGGCGCACGGACGCTGGCGGGGGATGCCTACGACGCGATCCGCGGCGCGATCCGGTTGGGAGACTTCAAGCCGGGGGACCGGCTGCGTTTTGCCGACCTCCAGGCGCTGTGCGGCATGAGCGTGACGCCGGTGCGCGAGGCGCTGGCGCGGTTGACGGCGGAAGGCTTCACGCTCCTCGATGATCATCGCGGTTACAGCGTCGCGCCGCTCTCGCTGGCGGAGTTGCGCGACATCACGGCGACGCGGCAGCTTTGCGAAGGAGAGGCGCTGCGGCTTTCGGTGCTGAAGGGGGATGCGGATTGGGAAGCCCGCGTCATCGCCGCCCATCACCTGATGGCGCGCACCCCACAGGTGCGCGAGGATATTCCTTCGGCGATGCGCGAAGACTGGGAAGTACGCCATGCGGCATTCCACGCGGCGCTGCTTTCGGCCTGCGGCGCGCCGATCCTGCTGGAGATCTGTGAGAAGCTGTTTTCGCGGGCGGACCGCTATCGGCGGCTGTCTGTCAGCCTGAGTGGCGGCGCGCGGGATGTCGCAGGCGAACATCGCCGGCTGATGGAGCTTGCGCTGGCGCGCGATGCGGAAGGGGCGGCAAAGGCCCTTCGCGAGCACTACG
>JAHCKU010000041.1 GCA_026125625.1 Burkholderiales bacterium
CGACCATCCAGCGCTATCTCAACTTCTGGTTCACTTCCTCGCTCGACCTGTTCGGTTCGGAAGTCTCGTCCAATGCCGCCGGCTCCTTTGCCGCCGGCATCAAGGGAAGGCCGGACGAGGGTCAGTACGAGGACCACGTGTGCCGCGACACGGTGTACGAGCTGGAAACGCCGCAAGGCACGGAGCGCGTCGCGCTGCGCAACGCCATGAACGAAGTCATGCGCATGTCCTACGTGAAGGACTGCGAGATCGGCGTCAAACGCTGGAACATGCAGATCCAGCGCGCGGGCCACGACTTTCGCCTGGCACTGCCGAGCATGCGCTTCCGCCGCGGCATCGGCGCCTGGGCCGACATGCCAGTCGATCCGCAGGGATGCAGCATCGAGCGTGCGGAGTACCAGCAACGCCTGAGCGAGTGGCTGCCGACGGAGGCCGACCGTGCCTTCGTGCGCAGCCTGATGCAGCGGGTGGTCGAGCCCGGGAAGATGGCAGGCTGGATCGCGCCGCCCGATCGCGGCATCAACAGCCTGCCGGTCGATTACGAGTACGTAAAGTTATAGCTAGGGTCGGTGCAAACGCTTGTAGTACCCACCCTCGATCTCTTCCAGGATCGGCGGGCCCTTGGGCTTCCAGCCCAGCTCGGAACGGGAACGCCTGGCGCGCACCCGGCTGTTGGAAGCAAACGATGAATGGGCCTTGGGCCCCAGCGCGGCTTCGGCCTCCTCGGGTGACCAGTTGCGCGTTCTGCCTTCGAACCCGAGCATGCGGCTGATGGCGGCCGCGACGTTCTTCAGCTGCTCCTCGCCGTTTTCCGCGTAGTACAAGGCGCCCGCCGGTGCCTTCGCCAGCGCCAGGACGTACAGCTCGACGACGTCGTCGATATACACGTTGGCCCAATAGTTCTCGCCGCGGCCGATGTGCAACCCGATGCCGGCTTTCTTGGCATTCTCGATCAGCGCCGGCACCTGTGCGCTTTCCTTGCGCACGCCATGGCCACCGCCGTAGATCATCGTGGGACGGATGACCACTGCGCGCACTTCCTGCTTCGCGCAATCGAACACCACCTGGTCGATCGCCGCGCGCGGACCCATGCGCGGGAAGCTCGGCGTGAACGTGGAATACTCGTCGTAGATGGTATCGACGGCTTCGCCCCTGGCGTCGGTGGCGACGATACCGGAGCCGCTGGTATGCAGGAACGGCTTGCCCGAGCCGCGGACCGCGGAAGCGATGGCATCGACCACGCCGGGATGATTGGCCTCCGCGGTGTCGATCACCGCTTCTGCCTCTTGCGCAGCACGCGCGATGGTTTCTGCATCGTCCAAAGTGCCGAGCACGGTTTTCATGCCGCGCCCCTGCAACGCCTTCGCGCCATCCTCGCTGCGCACCAGACCGGTCACCGCATGACCCTCGGCAACGAGCCGCGCACCTACCGAGCCGCCGATATAGCCGGTCGCGCCTGTCAGGAATATCTTCATCTCCACCCCTTCCCCGTTTGTCGACGTCACGATTCTACAACTGCTCCGAATCGCGGCGTGCGTGGACGGGCAGCCCGCGTCGACGGAGATCGCCCACAGCGATGTGGCGCTCGACAGCTTCAGACTGCCGCACGCAGTCCGTCCGCGCTCAGCACGAGGACACGATCGGCGCTGGCCGCTGCGTGATGCGAATGCGTGACCAGTATGCCTGCCGAGTCGCGCTGCTTGATCTGATCGCGCAGCAGCGCCAGCACCTGATCGGCGCTGTCCGAATCGAGATTGCCGGTGGGTTCGTCCGCCAGCACCAGCTTCGGCTCATGCACCAGCGCACGTGCAATGGCCACGCGCTGCAGCTCTCCGCCTGAGAGCTCCCGCGGCGCGCTCGACGCGCGCGCCTCGAGTCCGACCGACGCGAGCATGGCACGCGTGCGTTCCGACACGGTCGTCGCATCGATACCCAGCAGCTGCAGCGGCAAGGCGACGTTCTGCTCCACACTCAGATAGGGCAGCACGTGAAACGCCTGGAACACGAACCCCATCTTCTCGCGACGCAGGCGCGTGAGCACATCGTCGGACAGTCCGGCCAATGGCTGGCCGTCGAGCACGATCTCGCCCTCGTCGGGGAAGTCGAGACCGGCAATGAGGTTGAGCAGCGTCGACTTGCCCACGCCGGACTCGCCCATGATCGCGACGTACTGCCCCGCGTCGAGATCGAGCGTTATCCCGTGCAGCACGACACGACGGCGCGCGCCCTCGTAGGATTTGGCGAGATTGCGAATCTTGAGCACCGGGCGATCATAGCAAGCGGCTGATCACAGCGATTATCTCAACTGGTGTCATGTCGAGCGCAGCAGGCGGCCTTGCTGCACCACCGGTGTCATGTCGAGCGCAGCGAGACATCTTGCTGTTGCGTTGTTCCTCGGAGGAGCCGGCAAAGCGAAAAGCAGGATCCCTCGGCTTCGCCTCGGGATGACACCAAGGGATGCATAGGCCCGACACACCAAGGGATGCGTAGGCTCGACACACCAAGGGATGCGTAGGCCCGGCACACCAAGGGACGTGAAGATCCGGGATGACACCGACGGGAGAGCCGCACCATCCCACCCGAGTCACCATGGATTTGACACCGGCCCGCCAGATGGCCGACCCTTGATCAGACTCGAACGCCTGCCATTGCTGCATCCCATGCCCGAACTGCCCGACGTCGTCGTCTACGTGGAAAGCCTGGAACAGCGGGTCAAGGGCCATGTGCTGCGCAGCGTGCGGCTGCTCAATCCGTTCATCCTGCGCACGGCCGTACCGCCTGTTTCCGCTATCGAGGGCAAGGTGGTGCTCGGCCTGCGTCGCCTCGGCAAACGAATCGTGTTCGAATTCGGAGACGAGCTGTTCCTGGTCATCCATCTGATGATCGCCGGGCGGCTGCGCTGGTTCGCCAGCGGCGAGAAGGTGAAACCGCCGGGGCGGATTTCCCTGGCCTTGCTGGAGTTCGACAACGGCACGCTGGTGCTCACCGAAGCCGGCACCCGGCGCATGGCTTCGATCCACCTCGTGCAGGGCCAGCACGGGCTCGACGCACTGCACGTGGCCGGCCTCGAAGTGCTGGAAGCGGATCTCGCCGTCTTCGCCGAGCGCCTGCGATCGTCGAATCACACGCTCAAGCGTGCGCTGACCAACCCGCAGCTGTTCAGCGGCATCGGCAACGCCTACTCCGACGAGATCCTGCATCGCGCCCGGCTCTCGCCGATCGCGATGACGCAGAAGCTGAACGATGCGGATGTCGAGCGGCTATACCATGCCACACGCGATTGCCTGCGCGAATGGACGCAGCGCCTGCGCACGCAGGCTGGCGACAGGTTCCCCGAGAAGGTCACCGCCTTCCGCGAGGAGATGGCGGTGCACGGCAAGTTCGGCCAGCCCTGTCCGGTCTGCGCAGCGCCTGTGCAGCGCATCGTCAGCGGCGACCACGAGACCAACTACTGCCCGCGCTGCCAGACCGGCGGCAAGGTGCTCGCCGATCGTGCCCTGTCGAAACTGCTGAAGAAGAGCTGGCCGCGGTCGATCGACGATCTTGATTAGTCGAACGACGTAAGGATCACGCTGGAAGCCGGAAATGCCGCAGTGACCTTCGCTCCGACTTTCAGCCCCATGGTCGCCAGGGATGCAGTGGTCACGATCGCGGTGACATGTCGCACGCGCGACAACGGCACGTCCACCACGACCTCGGCGTTCACCGTCCCTTTGTTGATGCGACTGACGACGCCGTCCATGTAGTTGGTGTCGGTGATGCGCTCGTCGCGTTCCGTCATCAGGAACACCGCCGGCGCCTTGACCAGCGCGATGACTTCCCGGCCGACGGCGAGGTTCAGGCGATCGACCGACTCGCTGGTCACCTGGGCTTCGATCTCGTCGGCTTCGTTCAACGACACGAAGACCTGGGCGTTGACGGGACCCGCGACGATGCGAGACACGGAACCGACGAACTGATTGCGTGCGCTGGAGCGCAAGGTGACCCGCCGCAGCATGCGCTGGAAGGCGGCCTTGTCGGTGTCGGGAACGGCGGCCGCCTCGTCGTACAACCGGTCCATGGCCGACTGATACTCACCCTCGAGGGCACGAAACATGGCGATCAGCTTGCGGCCGTAGTCGGTAAGCCGGGTGCCGCCTCCACCTGCTCCGCCGACGCTGCGCTCGATCACCGGCTGGTCGGCGAGGTTGTTCAACTCTTCCAGCGCATCCCACGCGGCCTTGTAGGAAAGCGGGAGGGCCTTGGCGGCCTTGGAGATCGAGCCGTGCTTCTCGATCGCCTCGAGCAGGCGGATGCGCGTTCCGCCCAGCAGAGCGCCGAACTCCGTTTCCAGCTCCAGATGTGCCCTCAGCTTGCGCCTGGCCATGAAAAAGCAACCGTGCATACGCTATATAAGTAAATATACAACGTACGCCGCAAGTGATTCAGGGAACACGGATCAGTAGACGCTATGGTGGAAAGTAGTCAGCGCTCGCGGCCAGAATGATCGTATCTCTCGAACGAGGGTCGAAGCTTCCTTCTACGACGCGGCAAACCGGGGCATCACTCGCCGCCTGATTTATTCTTCATTTCCAAGGAGCGAGCATGAAAATCAGCACCCGCAACAAACTCGAAGGCACCATCTCGGCCGTCAACAACGGCCCGGTCAGCACCGAGATCACCATCGACCTGGCTGGCGGCGACAAGCTGATCGCTGTGGTCACCAGCGAAAGCGCGAGGAGTCTGGGCCTGACGAAAGGCAAAAAAGCCGTGGGCCTGATCAAGGCGCCGCTGGTTGCGTTGCTGACGGATGCAGGCGGATACAAGTTCAGCGCCCGTAACCAGCTGACGGGCGTGGTCACGAAGGTGAACAAGGGCGCGGTCAACAGCGAAGTGAGCCTGCGCCTCAAGGGCGGCAGCGAGGTTTATGCGATCGTCACCAACGAGGCCGTCACCGAGTTGAATCTGGCTGCCAACACGCCGGCGACGGCCCTGATCAAGGCCAGCCATGTGATCGTGGGCGTCCAGTAAGACTGGCCGTTGATCAGTGAATGATCGAGGAATGGGCTGGCACGGCCGGCTCGTTCCAGGCTAGCCAATCCTCACGTCAGAGCAAGATCCCTCGCATTCGCTCGGGATGACCCCGAGGTTTATGCTCGGGATGACCCCGAGGTTTATGCTCGGGTTGGCGCCGAGGTTATGCTCGGGGTGACCTCGAGGTTATGCTCGGGGGGCGCCGAAGTCATACTCGGGCTGACACCGATCCTCGCCTCATCCGCGACCGCGCTTGAGCTGCGCGGCGATGGTTGCCACGTGACGGCCCTGATAGCGGGCGATGGCCAGCTCGTTTTCACTCGGCTGACGTGAACCGTCGCCGCCGGTGATGGTACTGGCGCCGTAAGGGCTGCCACCGCTGATTTCGCTCATGGTCATCTGGCGCTGCTCGGCATAGGGCACGCCGACGACGATCATGCCGTGATGCAACAGCGTGGTGTGGAAACTGGTGATGGTGGTCTCCTGGCCGCCGTGCTGGGTGGCAGTGCTGGTGAATACGCTGCCGACCTTGCCCACCAGCGCGCCCTTCGCCCATAGACCACCGGTCTGATCGAGGAAGTTGCGCATCTGCGCAGTCATCATGCCGTAGCGTGTGCCGGTGCCGAAGATGAACGCGTCGGCTTCGGTCAGCTGCTCCACCTTGGCTTCCGGAATATGCACGAAGGCTGCTCGCGCGGCCTTGGCACCGCTCTTCTCCAGGATGTCGTCCGGCACCAGCTCCGCCACTTGCAGCAGGGTGACTTCGGTGTCGGTCACTTCGCGTGCGCCGGCGGCAACCGCCTCGGCCATGCGATAGATGTGGCCGTACATGCTGTAGAAGATGATCTGTACTCTGGTCGTCATGATATTCCCCCAGGAAAAGCTCTGATCCGCTCACGCCATGTCGAACAGCAGCACCTCGGCGTCCCGCGCCTTGTCCAGGCGCACCTCCGGCTCGCCCACGATCTTGGCACCATCTCCAGCGGACAAGGGGCGACCGTTCACCTCGACGCTGCCGCGCGCCACGTGCACGTAGCCCCGATGACCGGCAGCCAGCGCGTGCGTCACGCTATCGCTGCCGGTGAGGACCGTTGCATATATCCAGGCGTTCTGGTGAATGCTCACCGATCCGTTTACGCCATCAGGAGAAGCCACCAGACGCAGACGTCCGCGCTTCTCTTCCACCGGAAAAGTCTTCTGCTCGTAGCTGGGGCGCACGCCACGCACGTTGGGCTCGATCCAGATCTGCAGAAAGTGCACGAGATCTTCGGGCGAGTGGTTGTACTCGCTGTGCAGCACGCCGGTACCCGCGCTCATGCGCTGCACGTCGCCGGGCCGGATCACCGAGCCGGTGCCGATGCTGTCCTTGTGCTCGAGGGCGCCCTCCAGCACATAGCTGATGATCTCCATGTCGCGATGCGGGTGCATGCCGAAGCCCTTGCCGCCCTGTACGCGATCTTCGTTGATCACACGCAGCGGGCCGAAACCCATCTCGACCGGATCGTAATAATCGGCAAAGGAAAACGTGTGATAACTGTGGAGCCAACCGAGGTTGGCGTATCCGCGATCGGCGCTATGGCGCGTGCTGATCATGGCCGTGCTCTCCTTCGGATCACCGAATGCAATGAATCGCACAGCCAATATAGGAGCGAGGTCTCGCTCCTTCCAGCGAATCTTTTTGAGATAGTCGTTCAGGAACCTCGAACGACATGTCAGAGGAGGGTGTCGGCCAGCCGGGCGATGTTCTGCGCCACCCGCGCCGGTATGCTGCGCTGGCGCCATTGAACGGGATCGACTTCCACCGAATCGCGGAAGTAGCGCGCCTGCACTGCGCGCAATGCAGCCACCACGCTGCGATCGTAGACCAGCACGCTCACCTCGTTGTTGAGTGCGAAGGAGCGGATATCCAGATTGCTGGAGCCGATCATCGCGATGTCGTCGTCGATGGAGGCGTGCTTGGCGTGCAGGAAGTTACCGTGATAGAGATGGATGTGTGCGCCGGCATCGAGCAGTTCCTCGTAATTGGACTGCTGCGCCAGATGCACGATCGGCTTGTTGGAATGGCGCGACACCACCAGATGCACGGCCACGCCGCGCTCGGCCGCCATCTTCATCGCCTGCAGGAACGGCTCGTCCGGAACGAAGTAGGGTGTGGTGAGCACCACCCGCCGTGCAGCAGCGTGGATCAGCGCCACCATGATCTGCTGCGTGTTGCCGTGGTGATAGCCGGGGCCGCTGGGCATGACCTGCGCCACCACCCCTCCCGTGGAAGCCGCTTCGGGCAGCAGCTGCTCGGTGGGGTCGTCGGGCATGCGCTCGGTCTCGTAGTAGCGGTCCGCCAGGAACACGCCCTGCAGCTGGCGTACCACGGGGCCGGTCAGGCGCGCGACCAGTTCCTCGTTGGTGAGGCCGCGGTTGGCATCGGGGTTGACGATGTTCTGCGAGCCGACATAGCCGATCAAGCCGTCGATGACCGCAATCTTGCGATGATTACGCAGATCCAGCCGTACCGCCTTCCTTCCCCATACGCGCGGCGGCATGACCAGCAGGCCTTCGATACCGGCATCCCGGAACACCGGCGCCAGACGGCGGAAAGCGAACCAGGAGCCGTAGCCGTCGGCCAGCACACGACACTTGACGCCGCGCCCCACCGCTGCCTTCAGCGCTTCGATGACGCGCAGGCCGGTCGCATCGTCGCGGAAGATGTAGTAGAGAAGATGCACGTGGTGCCGGGCGCTGCCGATGTCCGACAGCATGCGCTCGAGGCCGTCACGATAGTCGGTGATCAGCTCGACGTCGTTGCCGCTGCAGATACCGAAATCGGCAAGCCGGTGCGCCAGCGCGATGGCGGGCGCGAACGTCGGCGGCAGGGCCGGTTGCCGTACCAGGCTGTCACCGAGGATGCGTGGCTGCAGTTCACGCACCAGCTTCGATACCGCCAGCTGCATCTCCAGCCGCTGGCGCGGGAAATAGGCACGCCCGAAGATGGCATACAGAAGCAAGCCTGGCCAGGGCAGGAAGAAGATCAGCAGCAGCCAGCCGCGCGCGGCAGCCGGACTGCGCCGCTGCGGCACATAGAACAGCATTGCGAGCCGAATCCCCCACTCGCTGATCAGATAGAGCGTTCCCCAGCCCAGTTCCATTGCTGTCGTCCAGACGTGCGCATGTTGCGCATCGGCCGAATTATCCCATCGGCAGCAATGGCCTCCGGCAAGGGGTGAGTCCTACCACGCCGGGCGAGGCGATGCAGGTAAAGCCATCAGGTCGCATCACTCCAGCGCCTCGCGGTGAAGCCGAGCAGGCTCGCAAGGAACGCAAGCCCGCAAAGGCAAGCGCTCAGTCGCGGCAAAGGCTGTCGATATCCCCCGACACCGGCACCTTGCCTTGCCCGAGCAAGCTACGGTGCTTGTCGATACGCTTGAGGTCGTACAGGTAGTTGACCATCAACCCATACGATTGCTTCAGGCCCTTGGCGGAAGGATCACCTGCCCAGTTCAACCGCTCCACCCGTGCGCCGTTGGCCAGATGGAATCGGGCCACGGGGTCCACCGGCTTGCCCTCCTGCAGCTCGCGCACCAGATAGTATGCGGCGCATTCCAACAGCATCTGGCGCACGGGCGACTTGGCATCGAGCTCCAGCGGTTTGTCCGCCACGGCCAGGAGGTGCGCGGCTTGCGGAGGCTCGAAACCCACGGCGCGGCCCAACTCACTGCGGCGCTTGTCGTCCAGGCGTTCGAGCATGGCACCCGCGTGCTTGCCCAGCCATGAGCGGAAACCCGGGATGGGTGACAGCGTAGCGAAGGTGCGCAGGCGCGGAAATTCGGCCGTGAGCGTTTCCACTACGTGCTTGATGAGCGAATCACCAAAGCTCACGCCGCGCAGCCCCCTCTGGGTATTGCTGATCGAATAGAAAATCGCCGTGGTTGCCTTGGAGAGATCGGCCGGCGCTGCCGCTTCGTCCAGCAGGGGCGTGATGCTGCTCGATAGGCGGTCCACCAGCGCCACCTCCACGAAGATCAGCGGCTCGTTGGGCAGCCGCGGGTGGAAGAAGCCATAGCAGCGGCGGTCGCTGTCGAGCCGATTCTTCAGGTCGGCCCAGCTGCGGATGTCGTGCACGGCCTCGTACTTGATGAGCTTCTCGATCAGCGAAGCGGGTGAATCCCAGGATAGGCGGCGCAGTTCCAGGAAGGCCACGTCGAACCAGGTCGAGAACAGGTGCTCCAGTTCAGCATCTAGCGCCAGCAGGCGCTTGTCTGCCTTGAGCACCAGCAGTAGTTCGGCGCGCATATCCACCAGAAAGCGCATGCCTTCGGGAAACACCGCGAAGCGCTGCAGCAGCCGCGCACGCGGCGACACCAGGGCACGGCGCAGGCTGATCTCGGCCTGACCCTCTTCGGCGGTACCTGCTGCAGCCTCGTAACGCTGGCGGGCCGATTTGACGCGTGTGACATCGGGGGCGAACTGCTCGCACATCAGGAGCCACATGTCGCGCCGCTCCTCGTGCTCGGCCTTGGCGTACCACTCGGCCACCGCCTGGGCGCGGCGCCCACCCTCGATCTCGCTCACCTGCGGGGACACCACCTCCTGCAGGTTGGCCAGCAGGCGGCGCAGCGTCCGGGGCGAAAGTGCCTCCTGCCCGCGCCGCAGTGTGGCCTGCAGCCGCTCATGCGTGGAACGTGGCGCAGCTATCTTGGCCTCGGCGTAGGTGGTCGATGACTTCTTCTTGTCGAGCGCCTGTGGCTTGGCGGAGGAGGCCTTGTCGGCCACGGGGGAGGCGGAGCGCAGGCGCGACATGCTACGTGCGATCCATCGCGGCGTGTGATTCGTCATGGTGTCAGTCATCCATTGCGCTGCGCTCAAGCGGGGCGAAAAAAGACGCGCCTGCGGCGCGTCTTTTCATGTCTGAGCGGACTTCGCTTAAGGTAACTGCTCGCCCAGCGGACGATGCGCGAGGTGCTCGGTGTCCGGTTCTTCGCCGGGATTGTGCACCTTGCGCACGAGCAGGCTGTAGGCGATCGGAATGATGAACAGCGTCAGGAAGGTTCCCAGCATCATGCCGCCCACGATCACCCAGCCAATGGCCGCACGCGCTTCTGCGCCTGCGCCGTGCGAAGTAGCCAGCGGCAGTGCACCCAGCACGGTCGCGAACGTCGTCATCAGAATCGGACGCAGACGCAAGGTGGAAGCCTCGACCACCGCCTCCAGCCTGGCCATTCCCTTGAGCCGCAGCTGGTTGGCGAACTCGACGATCAGAATGCCGTTCTTGGTGATCAGGCCCACCAGCATCACCAGTCCGACCTGACTATAGATGTTGAGCGTTCCGCCGGATCCGAGCTTGGAGTGGATCCACATCACCAGCAGCGCACCGCACCACGCCAGCGGCACGGTCAGCATGATGACCAGCGGCCCGACGAAGCTCTCGAACTGCGCCGACAGTACCAGGTAGATGAAGATCACCGCCAGCAGCAGCACGATCGCCACTTCCTGCCCGCTTTCGCGGAACTCGCGCGACTGGCCGTCCAGATCGGTCGCCGTTCCCCTGGGCAGTTCCTCCTCGACCACCTTGTCGATGTAGGCCAGGGCCTCACCCAGGGTCGAACCTGGGCCGACGTTACCGTTGATCATGGCCGCACGCAGCTTGTTGAAGTGGTTCAGCTCCTTCGGTGCCACGGTCTCGCGAATGGTCACCAGATTGGAGAGCTGATGCAGCTCGCCGCCGGTGCCGCGCACGTAGATCGCGGTCAGGTCGGAAGGCTGTCGGCGATTGGCGTCCTCCACCTGCACCACCACGTCGTATTGCTTGCCTTCGCGCTTGTAGCGGGTGACGTCACGTCCGCCCATCAGCGTCTCCAGGGTGTGGCCGATGGTCTCCATGGACACGCCCAGTGCGGAAGCCTTGTCGCGGTCGATCTCCACGCTCAGCTGCGGCTTGTTCAGCTTGAGGTCGGTGTCCAGGCCGATGATGCCGGGATACTGCGACAGCCGCCCCATGACCTTGCTGACATACTCCTGCAACTGCTCGTAGCTGTTGCCGTAGATCACGTACTCGATCTGCTTGGACAGGAAGTTCCCTCCCAGCGACGCCGGGTTGACGGTGAAGGAGATCACCCCCGGCAGACTGCCGAACAGCTTGGGTGTCAGCTCCTTGGTGATGTCGAGCTGGCTGCGGTCACGCTTGTCCCAGTGCGTAAGCACCGCGAAGCCGATCCCGAGGTTGACCGGATTGGGCCGCTCCAGACCAGGCGCCACGACCTCGAACAGGGTCTCGACTTCCGGATACTCGTTCACGATCTTCCCGATCATGTGCATGTAGCTGTCGGTGTACTGCATGGTGGAGCCTTCGGGCGCCACTGCGAAGGCCATGAACATGCCGCGATCCTCCACCGGCGACAGTTCCGACTTGAGCTGCGTGCCGAGCCATGCGGTTGCAGCCAGCGTTGCCAGGAACAGCAGACCGACCACCCAACGTGCACGCAACGCCCCGCGCAGCAGGGAGCGATAGCCGCTGTTCATGCCCTCGAACATGCGCTCGGTAAGCTGATAGATCGGACTGTGGCGCGCGCCATGCGGCTTGAGCAGCTTCGAGCACATCATGGGAGTGAGCGTGAGGGCCACGAAGCCCGATACCAGCACCGCCGAGACCACGGTCAGGGCGAACTCGATGAACAGCTGCCCGGTGCGACCGGTCATGAACACCAGCGGCATGAACACTGCCGCCAGCGTGATCGTCATCGCCAGAATCGCGAAGCCGATCTCCTTGGCGCCCACCAGTGCAGCCTGGTAGGGACTCTTGCCGTCTTCGATATGGCGGTGGATGTTCTCCAGCATCACGATGGCGTCGTCCACCACCAGGCCGACCGCGAGCACGATCCCCAGCAGTGACAGCACGTTGATGGAGAAGCCCATCACGTACAGGAAGAAGAAGGCGCCGATCAGAGAGACCGGGATGGTGACCGCCGGAATCAACGTCGCCCGCCAGCTGCGCAGGAAGATGAAGATGACCAGCACCACCAGGAGCAGTGCTTCGAGCATCACCTTGTAAACGGCGTTGATGGCCGCGGAGATGAACTCGGAAGTGTCCACCGCCACCTTCATCTGCATGCCTTCCTGCAGAACCGGCTCCAGGCGCGGCAAGGTGCTACGCACCGCCTCGGCGATGGCCAGCGTGTTGCCCACCGACTGCTTCACCACCCCCAGGCCAAGTGACTCGTTACCATTGATGCGTACGACCTTGCGATTCTCGTACGGACCGGGCGCGGCGTAGCCGATGTCGCGCAGGCGGATGGGATAGCCGCCCACCTCGCGGATGATCATGTTGTTGAACTGCTCGGCGCTCTTGAGATCGGTTTCCGCGAGCACGGTGAACTCGCGATCGGTGCTCTCGATGCGCCCGCCGGGCGAATCCAGATTCTGCCGCTCCAGCGCGTCCTCGATGTCCTGCGCAGTGAGTCCCTGGGCGGCCATGCGCTCGCGATCCAGCCACACGCGCATCGAATACTTGCGCTCGCCGCCGATGATCACCGTGGCAACGCCCGGCAATGCCTTCAGCGGATCGGTGAGGTAGCGATCGGCGAAGTCGGTCAGCTCCATCGGCGTATGTCGATCGCTGGACAGTGCGATCCACATGATCGGCGAGGCGTCGGCTTCGATCTTGTTGACCACCGGCGTGTCCGCCTGATCCGGCAACAGCGCCGCCACCCGCGATACGCGGTCGCGCACGTCGTTGGCTGCGGCCTCGACGTCACGATCGGTGATGAAGGTCACCGTGATCTGGCTGACCTCCTCACGGCTTTGCGACTTGATGGTCTTGATGCCCTCGATGCCGGAGAGGGCGTCCTCGATCGGCGTGGTGATCACGCTTTCCACCACCTGTGAGGTGGCACCCTTGTAGACGGTGCGCACCGACACCGTGGGCGGGTCGATCTTGGGATATTCGCGCACCGCGAGGCGATCGAACGAGATCACACCCAGAAGGATGATGAGCAGGCTCATCACGGTGGCGAGCACCGGGCGCTTGACTGAAATTTCCGATAGAACCATGGGTCACACCCCCTTGCGGGAGAGAAAACGGGGTGGCAGCTGGAGCTTCCCTAGCTGCCCTTCTTGTCCGACCGCGCGGGCACGCCAGCGGAGGCGGCGGGCTTCACCGCTCCAGCGGCTCCGCCCACGGCGGCGCCTTCCTGCGCGGTGGGCGCGGGCTGGTCCGGCAATACCGTCACCGGTGCGCCGTCACGCAGCTTGATCTGGCCTTCGGTCACCACCGTGTCGGTGGGCGACAGGCCGGCCATGATCTCGACCTCGCCCGGCCGGCGCGTGCCCAGTTGCACCTTGGTCAGCAAGGCCTTGCCATCCTCAACGCGGAACACGAAGTTGTCCTGCCCCTGCGGCCAGATCGCCGGCTCGGGTACCAGCATGGCGTTCTTGCGCGTCTCCAGCGTAAGCCCGACGCGCACGAACATGCCCGGACGGAGCTTCAGGCCCTGATTAGGCACACGCGCGCGCAGCAGGACGGTTCGGGTACGCTCGTCCACCACCGGTTCCACTGCGTAGATCTTGCCGTTGAATTCTTCTCCGGGAAATGCATCCAGACGTACCGCAACCTCCTGACCGGACCGCACCTGCGGCGCGAACACCTCGGGAATACGGAAGTCCAGTTTGATCAAGTCCAGGCTCTCCAGCCGCACGATGTCGTTGCCCTTGTTGACGTAGGCGCCCGGACTGATCAGACGCAGACCCACCACGCCGGAGAAGGGTGCGGTGATCACGGTCTTGCTCAGGCGTGCCTCGGCCTCGTTGCGCAGCGCCTCGGAGCGGTCGAGGTTGTTCTTGGCGACGTCGAGCGCTTCCTGGCTGATGAAATTCTGCGCCAGGAGCTCCTTCGAGCGCTCGTAGCGCTGCATGTCGGTGCGCGCCTGCGCCTCGGCCTGCGCCAATTGCGCCTTGAGCTCGGCGGGATCGAGCGTAATCAGCTTCTGGCCGCGATTGACGCGCTGGCCCTCGGCGAAGTGGATCTCGATGACGCGTCCGTCGATCTCGGGGCGGATGATGACGGCTTCGTCGGCCAGAAGTGAGCCCACGGCGCTCACTTCGCTGCGCACCTCGCCCACCTTGACCGGGACTGCCTTGACCGGGAGACCTGGTGCCGGCTTGGCGGCGGCGGCAGGCGCGGCAGCACCCGCCTGCTCGTCCTTCTTGCCACAGCCGGCGGCAGCTGCAGACATGACCAGCGCCG
>JAHCKU010000410.1 GCA_026125625.1 Burkholderiales bacterium
GTGCGCATCCTGGCCGACGACGGCGCCGAGGGCACCGGCTATGCCTAAACGATAGGCACGGGCGGATCCTCGGTGGTCGCCCTCCTCCGCGATCATTTCGCGCCGTTCCTGATCGGCCGCGATCCCGCGATGGTCGAGGAGATCTGGAACGCGATGCTGTTCCATTCGCACGCCACGACGGTGGGCGCGATCACCGCGCTGGCGATGGCCGCGATCGACACGGCGCTGTGGGACCTGCGCTGCCGGCGCGCGCAACTGCCGCTCCATGTCATGGCCGGCGGGGCGCAGGACCGGGTGCCGCTCTACACCACCGAGGGCGGCTGGCTGCATATCGAGCAGCAGAAGCTGGTGGACGAGGCGCTGCAGGCCAAGGCCCAGGGCTTCCACGGCGCCAAGATCAAGATCGGGCGGCCGCACGTGGCCGAGGACATGGCGCGGCTCGAGGCCGTGCGCGCGGCCGTCGGCCCGTCCTTCGAGATCATGACCGACGCCAACCAGGGCTTCACCGTGTCGGAGGCGATCCGCCGGGCCAGGCACTACGAGGCGGTGGACATCGCCTGGTTCGAGGAGCCGCTGCCGGCCGAGGATCTCAACGGTCACGTGCTGCTGGCGCAGTCGACCTCGATTCCCGTGGCCATCGGCGAATCGCTCTACCATCCGGCGCACTTCCGCGAATATCTGCAGCGCGGCGCCTGCAGCATCGTGCAGGTGGACGTCGGCCGCGTGGGCGGCATCACGCCCTGGCTGAAGGTGGCGCATCTGTGCGAGACCTTCAATGTCCAGGTCTGCCCGCACTTTCTGATGGAGATTCACCTGCCGCTGGTGCTGGCTGTGCCGAACGCGACCTGGCTGGAGCACATTCCGCAGTTGGACCGCATCACGCACTCGCGCGTGGTGATGAAGGACGGCTACGCGCTGGCCCCGCAAACGCCAGGGCTGGGCATCGAATGGGACTGGGACGCGATCGCAAAGATGCGTAAGGCCGCACCGGAAGTAGTCAAGTAGACCTTGGAGGTGCGCATGAACTTCGGGAACATCGTGCTTGCGCTGGTTCTGGGGTTGACGAGCACGCTGGCGCAGGCGGCGGACATGACCACGCCGGCGGGGCTGTGGCGCACCATCGACGACAAGACCGGAATGGTGCGCTCGCACGTGCGCATCGTCGATGCCGGCGGCGCGCTGGAAGGGAAAGTGGAGAAGCTGCTCAACCGCCAGCCCGACGACGATCCCGACGGGCTGTGCCGCGCCTGCACTGGCGTGCGCAAGGACCAGCCGGTGGAGGGCATGACCATCCTGTGGGGACTGAAGCAGGATGGCGACCAGTGGACCGGTGGCGAGATTCTCGATCCGAAGAACGGCAAGACCTACCGCTGCAGGATGAAGCTGATCGACGGCGGGAAGAAGCTGGAAGTCAGAGGGTTCATCGGCGTGTCGCTGCTCGGGCGGACGCAGACGTGGGTGAGGGAGGAGTAGAAGGATCGGATGCACCTGCAGCCGCGCGCCGTATTCGCGGCTGGGGCTCCCGACCATCAGGTCCGCCGGCTGATTGCCTCGCGATCGAGTGAGGTCGGCTTGAAGGACGAGTGGCTGGCCTGTCCTTGTGTGGCGTTCTACTGCCCCACCTCGGCCTTTTCCACCACCACACGGAACTGGCGCAGCTGATTTTCGTCCTGGATCGCTACGTTGCGTGCGACTGCCACTTGCGCCTGCTTGCCAGGAGCGAGCGACCCGATCCTCATGACGGATGACTGGTCGAGCACCCGCTTGCCGTCGGTGCGGACCATTCGAATGCGCACGTCGGCAAGCGGTACCGGGCCTGCGTTCTGAACCACGGCGTACAGCGTTCCATCTGCCAGGTGTGGACCCGATCTGATGTAGCGGTCGGGATTGCGCGGCAGGTCCAGACGCACGAAGCGTTGCGCCGCCTGCTTGCCGATCTCGGAATTCGAGCCGGCCGCGACCTCGTAGTTCTTCAATGCGTTCTGCAGGTCGCCGCGCTCTTCGGCGATGGTGCCCAGCAGGTAGTGCGCGGGCGCGGTCGGCAGCATCGCGATGCTGCGCTGCAGGTAGTCAGCTGCTTCGCCGCGCCGGCCAAGATTGAACAATGCGATGCCGCTCTGTGCGAGTGGTTTGAAGTAGTTCGGATTCAGGTCGATCGCCCGCCCATAGTAGCGCAGCGCCTCTTCCGGACGTTTCTGCGACATGGCCGCATCGCCCAGCAACTCATGAAAAAGCGCCTCACGCGGTTCGATGGAGAGCGCCTTCTGCGCGAGCGCGGAGGCGTTCGCGGCATCGCCTTTGCCCAGCGCTTTCACACCTTCGTCGTAGGCCTGGTAGGCAGGCCGCGTGGCGCGCAAACGTGCGGTGCGCTCGGCGTAGCGCTCGCGACCCCAGTCGCCGCCTGCGCCGATCTCCTGAAGCGTCTTCTTGTTCGCCTCGACCCGCGCCTGCGACGGCGGATGGCTCGCGAACAGGCCGTCGAGCCAGTTCGACTTGTGTCCTTCGCTCAGGCGGACGAACGTTTCCTGCAGGGTCACCGCGGCGGCCGGATCATAGCCGGCATTCTTCATGTACTTCATGCCGTAGTAGTCGGATTCCGACTCGGCATCACGCCCGTACTTCTGATTCACCAGTTGCGCTGCAACCTGCGCGCCGCCGACATAGAGCGGCGCATACCGGCTGTCGCCGGTGCCGATGCCCACCGCCATGATCGCGCCCTGCAGCAGGATGCCGCGCTCCATGCCTTGCGCGCCGTGGCGCGCGGCAGCGTGCACGATCTCGTGCCCGAGCACGGCGGCCAGTTCGGCCTCGCTGTTCAGTTCATAGAGCAAACCCCGATTGAATGCGATCTTGCCGCCCGGCATGGCCCAGGCGTTGGGAACGGAGCTGTTCAGCACCGCGAACTCGTACGGCAACTGCGGGCGGTCGGACACGGCGGCCAGTTTCTGGCCGACCTCGCGCAAATAGGCGGTCAGCTCGGGATCGATCACATAGTCGCCGCCCTGGGACTGGCGCGCCGGTGTGTAATTCTGCTGGCCGATCTGGATCTCCTGGCCTTCGGATACGAATTGCAGTTCCTTCTTCTTCGTGACCGGATTGGTGCCGCAGCCGC
>JAHCKU010000411.1 GCA_026125625.1 Burkholderiales bacterium
GGCGATACCACGGCAAGGCAGCGCGCTCGTGATGCGCATTGTGATAGCCGAAATTGAGCGTCAGCAGATTGAGCAGCGGCCAGCGCGCGGACACGACATTGGAGAAGGTGTTGGCCTGCTCGTAGGCGCGATCGCGCCCGGCCATCGGCACCGGCGCATCGGCATCGATGAAGTACTGCTCGAAGGTGTGATGGAAGGCATCGAAGAAGTCGAGGGTGGCCAGGAACAGGCCGTACGCCAGGAGGTAGAGCAGCACGGCCTTGAGTGAAATCAGCGCCAGTGCGGCCAGCAGTAGCAGGCGCAGCGCGAGGACGACAGCCGCGCGCGGCAGGTACTTGCGCTGGCTGCGGTCCAGAAACGGGCGCACGATGACCTGTGCGTGCATGAGAAATTCCACAGCCGGCAGGTGTGCCCACTCCAGTGCCGTGACCACGCGCCGCAGCAGGCCGGAGCTGCGCAGCAGCGCCTTGTAGTCGAAGCAGGTGACGTCGGCGCGATCGCGATGATGGCGCAGATGCAGATGCCGGATGCGTTCGAACGAGGCATACGCACTGCCGGCGATCCAGCTCATCGCCTCGCCTGCGATACGGTTGTGCGCGGGATTGGCAAACAGGGTGTAGTGCGCCGCTTCATGGATCAGGTAGGCGGCGATGACCATCGTGTGCGCGGTCAGCAGCACGCCGATGACGTTGAGCCACAGTGGAGGCGCTGCCATCAGCACGAAGCCCAGCACGTAGCCGCCGGACGCGTAGCCCAATGCCAGGGTGTTGGGCAGTGCGCCTTCGGCTTCGCGCCACAGCGGTGAAGTGCCGGCGGCCGTCATCGATCGTTACGCGTCCGCTTACACCGCGGTCAGGAACGACACGCCGACTGCGCCGAGGAAGGCGTCCGCCTTGCCCGCGCCCTGTCCGACTTCGCCGTAGTCGTCGGAAGTGATGCGGGCGATGCGATGGCGATGGTAGCCCTCGAGCAGATCGGCCATCGGCAGCACCTGCACGCAGTCGTTCGCATACAGCTGGGCATGCAGCGCCGGCAGATCGTGCCACGGCACGATCGGGCGTTCATGGTGCGCGTTGTGGTAGGAGAAATTGAGCAGCAGCAGGTTCAGCCACGGATGCGCCACCGACACCACGTTGGAGTAGGTGTTGGCCTGCTCGTAGTCATGGTCGCGCACCTTGTCATTGGGGATGTCGCCGCCTTCCAGGACCGCGAAGGCATCGTAGGTATGCTGGTAGGCATCGGCGAAGCGCAGCACGTGCAGCATGATCAGATAGGCGACGGCATACAGCAGCAGGGCCTTCGGCGCATACCAGCCGAGCAGTGCGAAGGCGCCGGCGCGCACGGTGAGAATGGCGAGCAGGCGCGGGCGTTCCGCGGCACGCTCGGGCTTGAGGAAGGGCAGCAGCATCACGTAGCCGTGCATGATCAGCTCGATCGCCGGCACATACAGCCATTCCAGGACCAGGAAAAGCCTGCGTATCCCGGCGGGCTGGCGGCGCAGGAAGGCCTTGTAGTCGAAGGTCACCACGTCGGCGCGATCGATGTGATGGCGCATGTGCTTGCGGCGCAAGGCAGCAAAAGTGGCGTAGCAGCTGCCGGTGATCCAGCTCATCAGCACACCCCAGCGATGATTGGCCGTCGGGCTGCGGAAGATGCTCTGGTGTGCGAACTCATGGATGAAGTAGGCGGCGAACACCAGCGCGTGCGCGGTGAGCAGCACACCCACCAGGTTGGCTACCCAGGAGTCGGCAGTCAGCCGCGCCACGCCGGCTACGTACCCCGCAAGGGTGTAGCCGAGCGCGATGGCGTTGGGCCGTACCCCATGGGTATAGCGAAACAGTTTGCCGGTGCTCATGTCCGGGGCACGCCTACTTCTTCAGCATCGCCTTGATCACCGAATCGTCGAAGGTGTCTTCGATCTTCGGCACTGCGGCGATCTGTCTCTTGTTCTTCAGGATGCCGCCGATCAGCTCGCCGCTGACGAAGAACGACACGGTGTCCTGCGTTTTGGCGAACACGTTCAGCAGCTCGCCGGGCGGCAGGTTGTAGACGCCGTCCAGCTGTTCCTTCACCTCCGCCGCAGATACGCCCAAGACCTTGCCGATGATCTTGGCGGCCTCGTCCGGATTCTTCTTCATGTAGTCCAGCCCGTCGATATAGCCCTGGATCAGCGCGCGCACTTCCTTGGGGTTGGACTTGATGTATGCCTGCTTGAACACCAGCACGTCGGTGATCAGGCCGGGGGCGTTCTTGGTGGAGAACAGCACGTGGAACTTCTTGCCGCCATCCATCCCGACGATCTGCGAAACGCTCGGCTCGTAGGTGACACCGGCGAGCAGACTGCCCGATGCCATGGCGGCCGGAATCGCCTCCGGTGTCATGTTTATCGGCTGGATGTCCTTCTCGGTGAGCGAGGCGGTCTTCAGTGCATACGACAGCAGAAAGTCGGACGGCGACAGCGGATTGAACGCGACCTTCTTGCCCTTGAGGTCGGTGACCTTGGTCACCGAGGTCGAGGTCACGATCGCATCTCCACCGTTGGAGTAGTCGATCGGCATGACCACGCGCTGCGTGCTTCCCTTGGCGACCATGCCGATGACCTGATCGTAAGTGAGCATGCCACCGGCCACTGCCCCGCTCTCGATCGCGGGAGGGATCAGGGCCGGGTCGGTGAACACTTGCAGCGTCACGTCGACGCCTGACTTCTTGAACAGATTCAGCGCGTCGGCCACGTAGTAGGGGCCGTAGCCGATCCAGATGACGGTGCCGATCTTGATCGGGGCAGCGAAGGCCGGTGCGGCGGCAGTCAATGCCAGGGCGACGGCGAAGAAGCGGACTGCAGTGACGACGAGACGACGAAGCATGAAAGCCTCCAGCGGTGGACAATGCGAGGAGAGCAGTTCTGCTCTCCCGGGCTTTTGTCCCTCCGTGGAGCCTCGCGTGTCGTGACCGACACACGAGACCGGCGTGCTCTCGGACCAGTCGCTCCCTGCGTTGACGAAAGAAGCCGGAACCCTAGCGCGCCTGCTGACCGGGGTCTCGCGCCGTTCGCGCAAAACCGCTCACCATCTGACGTCGTGTTGTGCAAGAG
>JAHCKU010000412.1 GCA_026125625.1 Burkholderiales bacterium
AGTAGATCGTCCCTCCGATCGCATCGCGCAGCGTGCGCTCGACCTCGTACTCCATCATGAACCCGTAGCCGCCGTGGATCTGGACCGTATCGAGCGCCGCCTTGACCAGTGATTCGCTGACGAAGAGCTTGGCGATCGAAGCGTCCAGGGAGGAGATGCGCGCATGGTCCAGACGCCATGCCGCCCGGTAGGTGAGCAGACGTGCCGCATCCAGCTGCACCTTCATGTCGGCGATCTTGTGCGCCACCGCCTGGAACTTGCCGATCGACTGGCCGAACTGACTACGCGTGCGAGCGTAGGTGACCGAGGTCTCGAGCAATCGTTCTATCGCTCCTACATGGCTGGCCACCAGCAGCGTGCGCTCCCAGTCCATGGCGGTACCGAACACGGCCGAACCGCCGCCGACCGTTCCCAGCACATGCTCCTCTGTCACGCGCATGTCCTGGAAAGAGATCTCGCCAACCGGAGACGTGCGCAGTCCCATCTTCTCCATCTTGCGCCCGACCGAGAAACCCGGATGAGAAGTCTCCACGAGGAAAGCGGTGAGCCCGCCATGGAATCCCTTGCCGGCGTCGGTGACCGCGAAGACGATGGCAACGTCCGCTACCGGCCCGTTGGAGATGAAGGTCTTGGAGCCGTTGATGCGCCAACCGCTGCCATCACGCTCCGCCCTGGTACGCATGGCGAAGGTATCGGATCCCGAGCCCGGCTCAGTAATGGCGTGTGCGCCGACCAGTGTGCCGTCGCAGAGGCCGGTGAGATACTTCTTCTTCTGTGCTTCGTTGCCATGCTTGGTAACCGGCATGACGCACGCGAGCAGATGAGCGCACAGAGAGAACACCAGGCCTCCGTCGCGGCAACCGTAGCCGAAGGCCTCTAGTGCGATCGCGGTGGACAACGCATCCAGCGCCGTGCCACCGTATTCCTCCGGTGCGGGCAAGCCTTGCAGGCCGACCTTGGCGCACTCCCGCCATAGCTCCCGGGAGAATTCCTGATCCCGATCACGCTCGTGAAGCCGATCGTTCAAAGCCCCCTGCGCGAACTTGATCACACTGTCGCGCAGCATTCGCTGCTCTTCGCTCAGAGCGAAGTCCATCAGCCCATCTCCTTCAAGCGCTGGTAGTCGATCTTGTCCGTGGAAGTTTTTGGCAGCGCATCGTGCCAGGAGAACTTGTCCGGAATCATGTACAGCGGCAGGCGCTCGGAGCAGAAACGCTTCATCTCGATCAGTGAAGGCCGTTGTCCTTCCTTGGCGCTGAGAAACGCAACGATGCGCACTCCAGCTTCCTCGTCCGGAAAAGCAACCACCGCTGCTTCCTTGACAGCGCCATGCTGATAGAGGCCCGCCTCGATCTCGCCGAGCTCGACACGATAACCGCGTCGCTTGACCATGCGGTCGCGGCGCCCGCGATAGATGTAATTTCCCTGCGGCTCTTCGACCACGATGTCACCGGTGCGGTACCAGCGTGTCCCATCCTCATCGGTGAAGAAACCTCGCGCCGTCTGCTCGGGCAACGACCAGTAGCCCTGCATGACGCCGCGGCCGGTGATGCACAGCTCCCCTTCCGCACCCATGGGTACCGGCTTTCCATCCTCGTCGACCACCCGCCCGAACAGATGTGAACATACCTCTCCGATCGGATAGGGGGCGGTCCGCTCTGCAGGCACCGGCAGCTTCACTTCGTAGAATGTGCAGACGTTGGTTTCGGTCGGTCCGTACAGGTTGAAGTAGCGCGGATGCGGCCACAGTTCGGTCAGCGTGCGCAGATGCTTTACCGGGAATACCTCACCGGCAAACAGCACTGTGCGCAAGTGCGAATAGTCGTATTCCGGCAACCCCCCGAATTGCGCCAGAAGACTGAGGATCGAAGGTGCTGAATACCAGATCGAGATCCTCTCGTTGGCGATCAATTGAGCAAGCCGTTGGGGATCCTTCCCGCCATCCTCCGATATCAGAACCAGCGCTGCACCATGCTTGAGGCTGACGTGGATATCGAGGATCGACAGATCGAAATGGAACGGCGCATGCGATGAGAAACGGTCTTCGTGCGCAGGCTGGAACATTTCCGAGCACCAGTCCACGAAACTCACCGCATTCTCGTGGGACAGCATCACGCCCTTGGGCTTCCCCGTCGAGCCGGAGGTATACAGGATGTAGGCCAGAGAACTGGGGGTTGGCGCTGCGGTTGCCGCCGCCGGGGCAGCACCTTGTGTTTCCAGTGCATCGCGCAGGCCGGCGCCTCCACCGACTCGAGGCAGCACGATCACGTGGGGTTGCGCGCCCAGCGCCTGTAGCTCCGCACGAAAGCGCTCCTCGAACTGAGCTTCGACCAGGGCCACCTTGACTGCGCAGTTGTGCATGATGTACGCGTTACGGGCAGCCGGCGCCCCTGGGTCCACGGGCACGTACGCCGCCCCGCTCTTCAGGATGCCGTACATGCCGGCAATGCCGTCGATGGATTTACGCAGGTAGAAGCCGACGCGATCGCCGGGGGTGACTCCCAACGCGGTCAGCCGATCGCGCAGTCGGTCGGAAAGCTGATCCAGCTCGCGATAAGTGATCGACGCGCTTCCTGGCTCGACCACCGCCACACGATCGGGATGGCGTCGAGCCGCGTCGATGAAGGCCTGGTGCAAGGGACGCTGTGTGGCCATGCGCACACCTACTTCATCTTGCTCGATACGAGCGAGGTAATCTTGTTGAGCGTATCCAGATGTTCCTTGTCTGCCTCATGCGCCTCCAAGGTGATGCCGTAACGCTCTTCCAGATGCAGCACGAGCTTGAGCGTCGCGATCGAATCGAGAATCCCAGTGCTGATCAGCGGGAGATCATCGGTAAGATTGGCCGGATCCTCGCCCGGAAGGAACTCCTTGAGGATAAATCCCTTCACTGCTTCCTTGACCTGCTCGCTCATGCCTATTGCTCCGTATTGAGATTGATTTGGCGGAAATCGCCATCGCCGAGAACTATCTGCGTGCAGCATCGAACACTTCGGCGCGACGCGCCATCAACTCCTGGTACAGGCGCTCCGCCGTGAGTTGATGACCTAGCACATTGGGGTGATCGTCCCACTCGGC
>JAHCKU010000413.1 GCA_026125625.1 Burkholderiales bacterium
TGCCCACCCCATTCACGGTCTGCGTGTCACCGGTGCCGTTGACCACCTGCACGTTCACGCCACGAAACACTGCAGTGGGATAGCCAGTGGTGTTCTCGAAGGTCAGGTAGCCGTTGAGATCGAGGATGCTGTTGGCTTGCAGGCCACGCACGTCGTTACGCATGGCGAGGAACTGATCGCGCAGCGCCTTGATCTGCGCCTGCAGCGCCTTGCGTTCCTGTTCGGCCGTGGTGCGCTCGCTGCGCAGGCTTTTCACCTCGGCGCGCAAGCTGTTGACCTGGCGTCTGAGATCCTGGATTTGTCTGTCGGCGGATGGAGACGTTTGGCTCCATGCGGGCTCCGCGTCGAGCATGATCAGAAGGATGAGCGATCCGAAGACGAGGGACAGCGTTCGATTTGTCGGTTTCATGGCGCTTCGTGGGATGAACGTGGGGCGCTCCGGAGAATACTGCACCTGGGCTGGCGCGTGCATGACGGTTGCCGCGCGGCGTGCAGCGGCCATTGGGCACGGGCGTTGCCGAACTGTATGCAGCACCGACCGCGAAGCGCGTGCTGCTTTGCGGGTGGATCCCCTCACACGACATCCATTGGAGGCAGCGATGAGACTTACCTATTTGGCGGCCGCGTTGATGGCGGCCGGTTTCGGCATCGGCGCGGCAACTGCACAGTCGGATCAAGACAACCTGCGCGAGGATCAGCTTGGTCGGGCGGAGGCGGGAACCGACACCTCGCAATCCAGCGCCGAACAGGCGGAGATTCCCGCACAGAGCCTGGACAGTGTGGGCAGTCCGGAGCAGGCACAGACCACCGGCCAGGGGCAGGGTGTGCTGGAATCCAACAGCGCCGAGCCGCTGCAGCCCAATGTGCAGCAAATCCCTGAACAAAGCCTGGGTGCGACCGGGCATCCGCAGCAGGCAGACACCACCGGTCAGGGCGAAGGCGTAGCCGATCAGCCCGCTTCTGCAGAAGCAGAGGGTGACTGGCAGCAGGAAGGCGCTAACCGCTCCGGCGAGATGGACGGCGAGCAGGGGTCGCAGCAATAAGCAGCAGTAAGTGAGAGGAGGGCCGGAATCGGCCCTTTCACCCTGTTAGAATCGCGCCCTTTCCACCCTCGAAGGAGAGCGTGAATGGAGCGCAGCAACGGCAAGGGCGACCGACGGACGCGTCGCGGCAAGATCTATAACGGTTCCTATGGCAAGGCACGGCCGGGCCGACGCAAGAAGCCCGCAGCAGCCGCCAAGAGCGCACGTTGAGGTAGGTTGAGATAGCGCCAATGTGATCGCATGCACTTCGATCGCTATCTTCGCTATGCAGATCTGAGCGCGGCGCTACAGGAACTGGCCGCCCGATTTCCCGACTTGATGCGGCTGGAGACAATCGGGCGCAGCTACGAGGGACGCGAGATCGTCGCGGCGATCGTCACCAATCGGCACAGCGGCGAGGACCACGACAAGCCCGCGCTATGGGTGGACGGAAACATCCACGCCACAGAAGTGGCGGGCTCCATGGCCTGCCTCTATCTCCTGCGCTATCTCACGGAAGGCTACGGGCGCGATCCCGACGTCACCCGCTGTCTCGACAGCCGGGTGTTCTACGTATGCCCGCGGCTCAATCCCGATGGGGCCGAATGGGCACTGGCCGACGTGCCGAGACTCATCCGCTCCAGCACACGCCCTTATCCGTACGAGGAACAGCCGATCGGCGGGCTGCGGCGTGAGGACATCGACGGCGACGGCCGTGTCCTGTCCATGCGCATCGTCGATCCCAACGGCCCGTGGAAGGAATCCGAGCATGACCCGCGCCTGCTGGTGCGACGCGAGCCGGCAGAGCAGGGCGGACGCTACTACCGCCTGCTGCCCGAGGGTGTGCTGGAAGACTATGACGGCAGCACCATCCGCCTGCAGCCGCGGCGGGAGCAGCTCGATCTGAACCGCAACTTTCCGTCCGGCTGGCGGCAGGAGCACGAGCAGTACGGTGCCGGCCCCTTTCCCGCGTCCGAGCCCGAGGTGCAGGCGGCGGTGCGCTTCGTCAGCACCCATCCCAACATCACCGGGGCGGTTCTGTTTCATACCTACAGCGGCGTGCTGCTGCGGCCGTACTCGCATCTGGCCGACGACACGCTGCCGGCCGAGGATCTGTGGACCTACCAGAAGATCGGCGCCAAGGGAACGGAGCTGACCGGCTATCCCAACATCTCGGTATTCCACGACTTCCGCTATCACCCCAAGGAGGTGATCACCGGTTCGATGGACGACTGGATGTATGAACACATGGGCGTATTCGCCTGGACCGTGGAGCTGTGGAGCCCGCAGCGACAGGCCGGGATCACCGACTACAAGTTCATCGAGTGGTATCGCGAGCATCCGGTCGAGGATGACCTCAAGCTGCTGCGCTGGAACGACGAGGTGCTGGGCGGCGATGGTTTTGTGCCGTGGTACGCATTCGAGCATCCGCAGCTCGGAGCGGTCGAGCTCGGCGGCTGGGACACCTTGTTCACCTGGAGCAATCCGCCGCACGCTTTGCTGGAGCAGGAGATCGAGCGCTTTCCGCGCTGGCTGCTGTGGCATCTGCTGATCTCGCCGCGGCTGGAACTGCTGCAGGCAGGTGCCGAAGCGCTCGGCGGTGACAGCTGGCGCGTCAGCCTGGTGGTGCACAACAGCGGCTGGCTGCCGACCTACGTGACCAAGCGTGCGCTGGCGGCCAAACGCACGCGGGGAATCGTGTCCGAGATCGAGCTGCCCGAGGGCGCGAAGCTGGAATCCGGGCTGCGGCGAGAAGAGCGTGGCGAGCTCGAAGGACGCGCATACAAGCCGGTCGCCCCCAGCAGCTGGGCAGGATGGAGCGGCGATGTCACCGACGATCGCCTGAAGGTGGAGTGGGTGGTGCGCGCCCCGGCCGGTGCGCTGCTCAAGCTCACCGCCCGGCACGAGCGTGCCGGGCTGGTGCGCGCAGAGGTGAGGCTGGGTTAAGGTCGTTGCCCCGGCGAAAGCCGGGGCCCAGGCCTTACAGTGTCTCTGCGAGAGGATGCTTCCACTGCCTGGATGCCGTATATGGACGCCCCCGGATTGCGCA
>JAHCKU010000414.1 GCA_026125625.1 Burkholderiales bacterium
TGCTGCACGCGCCGCTGATCCATGGCTTCACCGATCGCACCGTCACCACGCTGCACGGCCGGCTCGATCTGCCTGATCTCAAGCCGTTCTATCAGGCGTTTCCGGACTTGCCGCTGGTTTCGATCTCCAACGATCAGCGCCGGCCGCTGCCGCCAGTCAACTGGCTCGGCACTGTGCCGCACGGCCTGCCGCGTGACCCGCTGCGATACAAGGCGCAGCCGAAAGACGGCTACCTCGCCTTTCTTGGCCGTATCTCACCGGAAAAGCGGCCGGACTTCGCCATCCAGATCGCCGCGCGCAGTGGTCTGCCGCTGAAAATCGCGGCCAAGGTGGATCGCGTGGACCAGACCTACTGGGAAGAGGTGATTGGACCCATGATCGAGGCCCACGCCAACGTCGAGTTCATCGGCGAGATCGACGAGCGTGACAAGGCGGACTTCCTCGGCAACGCCTATGCCCTGCTCTTCCCCATCGACTGGCCCGAGCCTTTCGGCCTGTCCATGATCGAGGCCATGGCCTGCGGCACACCGGTGCTGGCGCTGCGCCGCGGATCGGTGCCGGAGGTGATCGAGGACGGCGTCTCCGGCCTGATCGTGGACGACATCGAGCAGGCAGTTGCAGCCGTGCCGCGCCTCGCGGCGCTTGATCGCGCCAAGGTTCGAGCCTGCCTCGAACAGCGCTTCACGGCCGAGCGCATGGCACGTGACTATCTGGCCGTCTACCGGCGATTGCTGCGCGGGGAACCGGCGCAGGTGCCGGCAGCGAGCTCCGCCCTGCAGGCGGTCGCCTGAAACGAGGTCATGAAGCGGGCGAGCATCGGCCTCGAGGCGACCGGCGATGCAGCTGGCGGAGCGGTCCCGGAGTTTTTCATCCCGGCAGCCAGTTCGCTGCAGGAACGCCGGCCGCGCACGCTCAAACACGACGACAGCTTTGCAGTGTTCGATCACAACGGCAATGCGCTGTCCGGGCCAGGCAGCCCGGAGGGGCTCTACCACCGTGACACCCGTCACCTGTCGCTCCTGTGCCTCACCCTCGGCGGCACGCTACCCATTCTGCTCAGCTCCACGCTGCGCGATGACAACGCGACACTGACCTGCGACCTTACCAACCCGGACCTGCACGACGAGCACGGTCATCTCGCGCTGGAGCATGACCTCATCCACATTCGGCGCTCGCGCTTCCTGTGGCAGGCGGCCTGCTACGAACGGCTGGCGTTGCGCAACTTCGATGAAGCGCCACGTCGCCTGCGTCTGGAGATCACGTTCGCCGCCGACTTTGCCGATGTATTCGAAGTGCGCGGCGCGCGCCGTCAGCGGCGCGGCACCCTGCATCCGGCAGAGTTGGGCGAAGCACAGGTAACGCTGGCATACACCGGGCTGGATGGACAGCGCCGGCAGACGGTCCTGCGCTTCGATCCTGCACCGCACGTGCTGACGGCCGAGCGCGCCGTGTTCGAAGTGGGGCTCGTACCGCACGAAGCGTGCGCACTGTATCTCGAGATCCATTGCACGGCGCCCGACACCGGCATCACGCCCAGGCGCGCTCTGCTCGGCGCGCTGCGCGAGGCGCACCGCGCCCTGCGCTTCTCATCCATGCGTGCTGCAACGCTGACGAGCTCGAACGATATTTTCAACGAGGCGCTGCGCCGTAGCGTGTCGGACCTGCACGTATTGGTGACCGAGACACCCGAGGGTCCCTATCCCTATGCAGGAATACCGTGGTTCAGCACCGTGTTCGGGCGCGACGCGCTGATCACTGCGCTGGAGACGCTATGGATCGATCCCGTGATCGCTCGCGGCGTATTGCGTCATCTGGCGGCAAACCAGGCGAGCACGCTCGATCCGGTGGCGGATGCCGAACCCGGCAAGATCCTCCATGAAATACGCCAGGGCGAAATGGCCCAGCTGGGCGAGGTGCCGTTCCGGCGCTACTACGGCAGCATCGATTCCACACCTTTGTTCCTCATGCTGGCCGGCGCCTACCTGCAGCGCACCGGGGACACGGACACCCTGCGCCGGTTGCGGCCGAATCTCGATGCCGCGCTTCACTGGATCGACGCCTACGGCGATCGCGACAGGGACGGCTTCGTGGAATACGGCCGTTACAGTGACGACGGGCTGATCAACCAGGGCTGGAAGGATAGCCACGATTCCATCTTCCATGCCGACGGTCGGACGGCGCACGGACCGATCGCCCTGGCCGAAGTGCAGGCCTATGTCTACGGCGCCTGGCGTGCAGCAGCGGACGTCTTTCGCAAACTGGGCCAGGTCGCACGTGCACGGCGGCTGGATCTGCGCGCCGACGCGTTCCGGCAGCAATTCGATCAGGCCTTCTTCGACGATCGGCTCGGCAGCTACGCGCTGGCGCTCGATGGTGACAAGCGTCGCTGCTGCGTGCGCGCCTCCAACGCCGGGCATGCGCTGTTCACCGGCATTGCCTATCCTGAGCGCGCGGCGGCGGTGGTGCGCACATTGATGGCCAGTCCTTCCTTCTCAGGATGGGGCGTGCGCACCGTGGCGGCGACGGAGGCACGCTACAACCCACTGAGCTATCACAATGGTTCGGTGTGGCCGCATGACAACGCGTTGATCGCAGCCGGCTTCGCGCGCTATGGCTTCAAGCGTGAAGCGGCACGCATCTTCGAAGGCCTGTTCGCCGCCTCGATCCACGTCGACCTGCGGCGGCTGCCGGAACTGTTCTGCGGCTTTGCGCGGCAACGCTCGCGCGGGCCGACGCTGTATCCGGTGGCCTGCACACCCCAGGCATGGGCGGCGGCAGCGCCGCTGGCGCTGGTCCAATCCTGCCTCGGACTGAGCTTCAACCCCACCGCCAGCCAGATCATGTTCGACGAACCGGCATTGCCGGAATTTCTGGAGGAAGTGGTGTTGCGGCGGCTGTCGGTCGGCGAAGGCAGCGTCGATGTCAGCCTGCGGCGGGCCGGTTCACAGGTGGTGGTCAACGTCCTCGAGCGCCGCGGCAAGGTCCAGGTCCTGACCTCGAACTGAGCCCTGGACGGTTGGCCGTCTATGTCACCATCGAGTCGAGGTAGGCATCGCCATCGTCGA
>JAHCKU010000415.1 GCA_026125625.1 Burkholderiales bacterium
GTGGGAATGACCAGTTGCGGCAGCGTGTCCGCCGTCGGCTTTCCCTCGCGGTAGACGCGCAGCTCCAGTCCGGTGCGGCCGTCCGGAGCCGGAGCGGATCGGGCTTCCAGATAGAGGATCGCGGTGAACCAGCATTCCGCTTCGGGATTGTCGAGGTGGGGCCCGAGGTAGTCGCCGGACCGATAGATCGTCAGGCAGCTGCGCTCCGCGTTGGCGGTGACCCGTGTGCCTGCGGCAGCATGCAGCAGGTCGAGAAACGCATCGCCGAACAGCACCGATGCGGCGAGCGGGCCCAGCGCCGCGATGCTGGAGCGGTAGGCGTCGTGCGCTGCGGAGACTGCCGCGGCGGCTTCCGCGTGAGCCTCGGCCTGCAGGGCCGACAACGTCTCCGCCGGCAGCAGATCGTCGAGCGCCGCGAAGCCGTGTGCGGCCACGCCGTGTTGCAGGCGTTGCGCCGGCTGGGGGCCGGACGCGAGCATCGGGAGCGTCATTGCCGTCACACCGCTGCCGTCACACTGCGGCGAGGTTTGCGTCCGAATCGACCGCGAGATGATCGTCGATGTCGTCGAGCAGCGCGTCGGCAAGCGCCTTGACGTGAATGACGCACTCGCTCGTCTCGGTGGCCGCGAACGTGCCGTGCGTCTGGCGCTTGGTGATTTCGTAGCCGCCGGGGCAGACGTGGAAATAGGGACACTGCGTGCGGCAGGCCTCAGCGCTGGCCTCGAAATCGGCCACGATCCGCTTCAGCTTTTCCGAGGCGAGCATGTCCTCGAGCGGCGTTTCGACGATGTTGCCGATCGAGAAGCCGCTGCCGTCTCCGTACAGATCGCCGAGTACGTCGCTGGTGAGGCCGGCGTAGAAGGTGGTCAGGTTGCCCTGGGCATCGGCCGTGATCGCCTTGATCGGCGCGCTCTCCCCGCCGGGATAGTTTTCCCGATCGGGATCGACCGGCGCCATGATGCGGGCGAATCCGAGCGTGAAATTCTCGATGGGAAAGCCCGGCTGCTCGCGACATAGGCCCAGCAGGGTGCGGTAGAACGCGTAGTACGCGGCGCGATCGTCGCGTGAGTAGGCAAGCTTGCTATCCTCGGCCGTCGCCGCGGCGAGGATGTTGAAGTGGAAGCCGTTCAGGCGCTCGCGGCGCGCATGGAAGAAATCGAAGAACGCGCGTGGCCGGGTGAGCGTGGCGTTGGTCACCACGGCGATGATCTTGTAGGGAAGGCCGTGTGCTTCGAGCAGATCCATGCCGCGCACGGTGGCGGCGTGCGTCGCGCGCCCGTTCCAGTTGACGCGATAGGCATCGTGCATTTCCGCGGTGCCGTCGCAGCTGACGCCGACCTGCAGATGCGCTGCGTGCCGTGCGAAGAATTCGCACCACGCCGTATTGATCAATACCCCGTTGGTCTGGATCTTGAACTGGACTTCGATCTGCGGTGCGTGCGCATCGCGCAGCGCCTGGATCAGTGTGATGGCTTCGTCGTAATACGCGGGCGGCAGGGTGAGCGGCTCACCGGAGTGCCACACCACCGTCAGCGTCGGTGCAGCGTAGCCGCCCCGGAAGATATCCTCGAACAGCCGGCGGACGACCGCCAGATCCATTACGTTCTTCGCGCGCCGGCTGGCTACGCTGAGATCGCAATAGCGACAGTTGAGATTGCAGAGGGAATTGCCTTGCAGAACGACCAGTTCCGCCGGGCGAACACCGATACAGCCCATCTTGTAGTTCTGCCAGGCAGACCGGAGAATCGAATGCGGCCGGTGCCGCGCATGTCCGCCGAGTATTCGTGCTGAACCCGGCGGACTTGCGCGAGCGCGTCAAACGCGCATCATCGGGCCCCAGCTGGTGGTGGGAGAGGCCGGAGCCTTGCCCGCGCCCAGCTTCGATGCGTAGCTGGACAACGCGCCCGACTTGGCGGCTTCTTGTGCACGGACGAGGCGGTCGACGACAACCGTAGATTTTTTCATGGGCGGTCTCCTTCTTTTGGCTGTGGACAAGGTGTTGCTTCGAGAATACACGGCGCCAACTTGCACTGTCAACGCTGCCACGTTGCATGTCCATGCCCCGATTTGCGAGCGAGACCAGGCGTGCAGGCAACAGTGCAACGCGCTTCGTTACCGGCCGGATGACATCATTGCTACCGTAAGCGGGAAGAACGCATCCCATGCGAAATTCGAGTCGGGCCAACCCTGAATCCGGCGAACTCCAACCTCGGCGATCCCCATGACCCGTATCGGCACTCTTGCCCGCGACGCACTCGCGCTCGCGGCCCCCTATTGGCGCAGTGAAGAGCGCTGGCGTGCGCGCCTGCTGCTCGCCACCGTCATCGGGCTCAATCTCGCGCTGGTGGCAGTCACGGTGGAGCTGACCTACTGGCAGCGGGCCTTCTTCAACGCGCTGGAGGCCAGGGACTGGCCCGCGTTCATCGCGCTGCTGTTCTGGTGGCGGCAGACGGCGGACGGGTGGGTTCCCAGCTTTGCCCTGATCGCGGCTGCATTCGTACCCCTGACGATGTACGAGCTGTATCTGCGTCAGGCCCTGCAGATCCGCTGGCGCCGCTGGCTGACGGACGAGCACGTCGACCGCTGGCTCAGGGATCGCACCTACTATCGTCTGGTGCTGGCGGACGAAGGTGTCGACAACCCCGACCAGCGCATCGCCGAGGACATCCGCCTGTTCGTGAACGATACGTTAAACCTCGGCCTCGGCCTGATGCGGGCAGTGGTGGCGCTGCTGTCGTTCATCATCGTGCTGTGGACCATGTCCGAGCCGGTCACGGTATGGGGGATCACCGTGCATGGCTATCTGGTGTGGGCGGCACTGCTGTTCTCGGTGGCGGGAACGGTGTTGACTCACCTGGTAGGACGGCGCCTGATCGACCTCACTTACATCGAGCAGAAGGCCGAGGCGGACTTCCGTTTCGGGCTGACGCGCCTGCGTGAGAACGCCGAGAGCGTGGCCTTCCACGAAGGCGAGCAGGACGAGAAGCGTCAATCCGTGAATCGCTTCACCGCCATCGCCACCAACTGGCTGGGCATCATGCGCGTCACCCGCC
>JAHCKU010000416.1 GCA_026125625.1 Burkholderiales bacterium
GTGTACGAATTCTCGCGATGCTTTCGCAACGAAGGCATCAGCCCGCGCCACAATCCCGAGTTCACGATGCTCGAGTTCTACGAGGCCTATCAAGACTACCACTACCTGATGGACCTCACCGAGACGCTGCTGCGCGAGGTGGCGTCGAAGGTCACCGGCAATACCGCCCTCACCTACCAGGGCGAATCCATCGATCTGGGCAGACCCTTCGATCGCCTGACCATGGCCGAGGCCATCGCCAAATACAACCCGCGCTATCCGCTGCACGAGCTGAGCAAGCCGGAGTACCTCAAGGTCGCGCTGGCACCGTTCGAGGTGGAGGTATTTTCCACCGATGGCCTCGGTCTGCTGCAGCTCAAGCTGTTCGAGCAGACCACCGAGTCGAAGCTGGTACAGCCGACCTTCATCGTCGCGCATCCCACCGACGTCTCGCCGCTGGCGCGGCGCAACGACGCCGATCCGGTGGTAACCGATCGCTTCGAGCTGTTCATCACCGGACGCGAGATCGCCAACGGCTTTTCCGAATTGAACGATCCCGAGGACCAGGCCGAACGCTTTCGCCAGCAGGCCGAGGCCAAGGCCGCCGGCGACGAGGAAGCCATGTTCTACGATGGTGACTACATCCGCGCCCTGGAGCACGGCCTGCCGCCCACCGCCGGTGAAGGAATCGGCATCGACCGCCTGGCCATGCTGCTCACGGACAGCGCAAGCATTCGCGACGTCATCCTGTTTCCGCAAATGCGGCCCGAATAACCATCGCCGCCCTGCGGCCGAGCCATGACTACCCGCACCGAACTACCCACCCTACTCTGGCAACCCTCCGCCGCGCGCATCGGGCAGACCAATCTCACTGCGTTCATCGCCCAGGTGAACGCGCGCTGGCAGGCCGATGCCAACGATCACACAAGCTTGTATGACTGGTCGATCCGTGAACCCGAGCACTTCTGGGAGTCGGTATGGGATTTCGCCGGCGTCATCGGCGACAAGGGCGCGGAGCCGTATCTCCTGGACGGCAAGCGCATGCCCGGAGCGCGATGGTTCCCACATGCACGGCTGAACTTCGCCGAAAATCTGCTGCGCCGTCGCGACGACAACGTGGCCATGGTGTTCTGGGGCGAAGACAAAGTGCAGCGCCAGCTCACTTTCTGTCAGCTGCACGACCTGGTGGCGCGTCTGGCACAGGCGCTGCGCGCACTTGGCGTAGCCCCCGGCGATCGCGTCGCCGGGTTCATGCCCAATCTGCCGGAGACCATCGCCGCCATGCTCGCAGCCAGCAGCGTCGGTGCCATCTGGTCGTCCTGCTCACCCGATTTCGGCGTGCAAGGCGTGCTCGATCGCTTCGGGCAGATCGAGCCGAAGGTGCTGTTCTGCGTGGACGGCTATCACTACGCCGGCAAGACGCACGACACGCTGGCGCGCGTGCGTGACATCACCGCCAGCCTGCCTACCCTCGAGCGCGTGGTGGTCGTGCCTTATCTCTGCGACGCACCGGCGATTGTCGGGGTGAACCGGGCGCAGACGCTGGAGCAGTTCATCGCCGGATTCCCCGCCGGCCCGATCGAGTTCGAGCGCCTGCCCTTCGATCATCCGCTCTACATCCTGTACTCCTCGGGCACCACCGGCGTGCCCAAGTGCATCGTGCACGGTGCCGGCGGCACCCTGCTGCAGCACCTGAAGGAGCATCAGCTGCACACCGACCTCAGGCGCGGCGACCGCTTGTTCTACTTCACCACCTGCGGCTGGATGATGTGGAATTGGCTCGCCTCCGGCCTGGCCTCGGGCGTCACCCTGCTGCTGTACGATGGCTCGCCGTTTCATCCGAGTCCGAACATTCTGTTCGACTTCGCCGAGCGCGAGCGCATGACGGTGTTCGGTACTTCGGCCAAGTACATCGACGCCATCGCCAAGGCCGAATTGCGGCCGTGCGATACGCATCGTCTCGACGGCCTGCAGACCATGACCTCCACCGGCTCACCGCTGTCGCCGGAGAGCTTCGAGTACGTATACCGGGCGGTGAAAGAGGACCTGCTGCTGTCCTCCATCTCCGGCGGCACCGACATCGTCTCCTGCTTCGTGCTCGGCAGCCCCCTGCTGCCGGTATGGAAGGGCGAGATCCAGACGCGCGGCCTGGGACTCGAAGTGCAGGTGTTCGACGATGCGGGCCGCAGCGTGGTGGGCGAAAAGGGCGAACTGGTATGCACCGCACCGTTTCCCTCGATGCCGGTGGCCTTCTGGAATGACCCGAACGGGCGCAAGTACCACGATGCCTACTTCGCCAAGTTCCCGGGTGTGTGGTGCCACGGCGACTACATGGAGTTGACTGCGCGCGGCACCGCCATCATCTACGGGCGCTCGGATGCGGTGCTCAATCCTGGCGGCGTGCGCATCGGCACTGCCGAGATCTATCGTCAGGTGGAACAGCTGCCGGAGGTGGTCGAGAGCCTGGTGATCGGCCAGGACTGGGCTGGCGACGTGCGCGTGGTGCTGTTCGTGCGCCTGCGCGAAGGCCTGGCGCTGGACGAGACGCTGATCAAACGCATCAAGCAGCAGATCCGCACCAACACCACACCGCGCCACGTGCCCGCGCGCATCTGCCAGGTGATGGACATTCCGCGCACCAAGAGCGGCAAGATCGTGGAGCTGGCAGTGCGTAACGTCGTGCACAATCTGCCGGTGAAGAACCAGGAGGCGCTGGCCAATCCCGAGGCCCTGGCGCTGTTCCGTGATCTGCCGGAACTGCAAAGCTAGCGCGCGGTTACGGTGACAAGGAGCGGTGCATGGAACAGATCAGATTGCTGGTAAGCGGCATGACCTGCCAGGGCTGCGTACGCAGCGTCAAGCGCGTGCTGGAAGCTGTTCCCGGCGTGGACGCTGCCGAGATCTCCCTGGAACGGGGGGAAGCCACGGTGCAGGTGACATCCGGCCGTGCATCTGCCGCGGATCTCGTTGCAGCGGTGGAGCGGGCCGGGTTCGGTGCCCAGCCAACCGATCAGGCGGGGTAGCGCGGATGCTTTACCAGAACTGCCACCACTTGCGGTCGCGGCTGGCGATGG
>JAHCKU010000417.1 GCA_026125625.1 Burkholderiales bacterium
GCCTCGCTGACGGGCCGTGCGTCAACGGGGGCAAAGCCGCCGGTGTCGGGGTCGCCAGCTTGCGGCGCGGCAGCGTCGGTCGCGGCAACCGGCGGCGGCGTGGCGGGCCGGAGCGCCGGGGCTTGAGCGGCCACCGCAGGCGGCGCCTCAGGTGTTTTCAGGCTTTTTTTTTCTGCCGTGGCGCTGATCGCCTTGGCGTGCGCCGCCGGTGCCTGGCGGAACGGCAAAAGGCGCAGCAGCACCATGGTGAGGCCCGTGTACTCGTCGGGCGCCAGGCCCAGCTCGGCCCGGCCGTGGATGCACAGGCTGTAGAGCAGTTGCGTCTCGTCGGGCGGCAGCCGCGCGGCCAGGCGCGCCGTTTCCTGGGCGTCGGGGTCGGCGTCGTCCACCGTCATGTCGGGTACCGCCTGATGCACGGCCATGCGTTGCAGCACGCTGGCCATGTCCTCCAGCGTGTAGGCGGCCGACTGGCCGGCGGCGCGCAGCTGGTCACTGAGGGTCACCACGGCCTTGCCGTCGCCGCCAGCCAGCGCATCGATCAGGTTGAACACCACGCTGCGGTCGACGCTGCCCAGCATCTGCCGCACCGAGGCCTCCTGCAGCTGACCGGAACCGAAGGCGATGGCCTGGTCGGTCAGGCTGAGCGCGTCGCGCATGGAGCCACGTGCGGCGCGCGCCAGCAGGCGCAGCGCGGCCGGTTCGGCCGCCACCGCCTCGGCCGCCAGCACGCGCGTCAGGTGGTCCAGCACGGTCTCGGGCGCCATGGGGCGCAGGTTGAACTGCAGGCAGCGCGACAGCACCGTCACCGGCACCTTCTGCGGATCGGTGGTGGCGAGGATGAACTTCACATGCTCCGGCGGCTCCTCCAGCGTCTTGAGCATGGCGTTGAACGCAGAGCGCGAAAGCATGTGCACTTCGTCGATGATGTATACCTTGAAGCGCGCGCGCGTGGGTGCGTACAGTGCGTTCTCCAGCAGCTCGCGCATCTGGTCGACCTGGGTGTTGGAGGCCGCGTCCAGCTCGATCAGGTCGACGAAGCGCCCGCCGTCGATCTCACTGCAGGTGCTGCATTGGCCGCACGGCGTGGCGGTGACTCCGGTTTCGCAGTTCAGCGCCTTGGCCATCACGCGTGCCAGCGTGGTCTTTCCCACGCCGCGCGTGCCGGTCATCAGGTAGGCGTGATGCAGGCGATTCTGCTCCAGCGCGTTGCGCAGCGCGCGCACCACGTGTTCCTGCCCGACCATCTGGTCGAAGCTCTTCGGACGCCACTTGCGGGCGAGCGCCAGCGTCATGCGCCAGAGATCGCAATGGCGGCGCAGGTTTCAGCCTGCGCCGCACACGAAAGGTGGCGAGCCGTTCCCCCGGCACTTGCAGTAAATAGCTGTGGCTGCTTCCTTCCGGACCTGACCAGGTTCACTACCCTGCAATGCGGGGCGGCCCGCCATTGAACGAAACTGCGTGCCTGCCGGGAGCGGGCACGCACGCGGAGATTGAGAAATCGGCTGTCGGCGGACATGCGTGCGCGTTGCCCGTTCACGCCGGGACGACCGGGATCTTGCCGATCTTCGCGCGCCAGTGCGCAGGGCCGGTGTCATGCACCGACTCCCCTGCGGCATCCACCGCCACGGTGACCGGCATGTCCTTCACTTCGAATTCGTAGATCGCCTCCATGCCCAGATCGGGGAAGGCAACCACGCGCGAGGATTTGATCGCCTTGGATACCAGGTAGGCGGCACCGCCCACGGCCATGAGGTACACCGCGCGGTGCTTGCGGATCGCCTCGATGGCAGTCGGACCGCGCTCGGCCTTGCCGATCATGCCGAGCAGACCGGTCTTCTCCAGCATCAGGTCGGTGAATTTGTCCATGCGCGTGGCGGTGGTCGGCCCGGCCGGACCCACCACTTCGTCGCGCACCGGATCGACCGGCCCCACGTAATAGATGAAGCGGCCTTCGAGATCCACGCCTTCGGGCAGCCCCTGCCCCTTGGCGAACAGATCGGCGATGCGCTTGTGCGCGGCATCGCGGCCGGTGAGCAGCTTGCCCGACAGCAGCAAGGTCTCGCCAGGTTTCCATTGCACCACGTCCTCGCGCGTCACGCGCGACAGATCCACACGCCGTGCGCTCGGCGACGGCGCCCACTCCACCTTGGGCCAGCGCTCCAGATCGGGCGGCTGCAGATGCACCGGGCCGCTGCCATCGAGCACGAAGTGCACGTGGCGCGTCGCCGCACAGTTGGGAATCATCGCCACCGGCAGGGAGGCCGCATGAGTGGGATAGTCGAGGATCTTGACGTCCAGCACGGTGCTCAGCCCACCCAGGCCCTGTGCACCGATACCAAGGGCGTTGACCTTGTCGTGGATCTCGATGCGCAGCTCCTCCAGTCGGCTGCGCGGTCCGCGCGCCTTGAGCGCATGCATGTCGATGGGGTCCATCAGCGCTTCCTTGGCCAGCACCATGGCCTTCTCGGCGCTGCCGCCGATGCCGATGCCGAGCATGCCCGGCGGACACCAGCCGGCGCCCATGGCGGGGACGGTCCTGACCACCCAGTCGACGATGCTGTCGGACGGGTTGAGCATGATGAACTTGCTCTTGTTCTCGGAGCCGCCGCCTTTGGCTGCGAGCGAGACCTCGACCGTGTCGCCCGGCACCACCTCCATGTGGATCACCGCGGGCGTGTTGTCGCGCGTGTTCTTGCGTGTGCCGGCCGGATCGGCCACCAGAGAGGCGCGCAGCACGTTGTCCGGATGCTGATAGGCGCGGCGCACACCCTCGTTGACCATGTCCGCCACGCTCATGGTTGCGTTCCAGCGCACGTTCATGCCGATCTTCAGGAATGCCACCACGATGCCCGTGTCCTGACAGATCGGCCGCCTGCCCTCCGCGCACATGCGCGAGTTGGTCAGGATCTGCGCGATCGCATCGCGCGCGGCAGGCGATTGCTCGGCTTCATACGCCGCGCCGAGCGCCTCGATGTAGTCCACCGGATGGTAGTACGAGATGACCTGCAGCGCCTCGGCGCTGCTTTCGATGAAGTCGGACTGGTTG
>JAHCKU010000418.1 GCA_026125625.1 Burkholderiales bacterium
CCTTGAAAAGGAGGGGAAGAGCGCGGGCCGGCATCTTCCTCCGCCACCCGTTAGCATTGCGCCTTTCGCTTACTCGACCTGCCTTCTGCCATGACTGCTCTCGAACGTCCCATTCGTCCCCGTCGTAGCCTGCTGTTCGTGCCGGCGCTGCGTCCCGATCGCTTCCACAAGGCGCTGGATGCCGGTGCCGACATCGTCTGCGTCGACATGGAGGACGCAGTGGCCCTGCCGCGCAAGGACGAAGGCCGTGCGCTGACCCTTCCGCTGTTCGCCACCCAGAGCCATCCGCACGTGGAGAAGATGGCGCGCATCAACAGCATCTCGACGGTGCACGGCCTCAAGGATCTGCAAGCGCTGATCGAGAGCGATGCACCGCCACCGTCGATCATGATCCCCAAGGTGAAATCGGCCGACGAGATCCAGCTGATCGACACGCTGCTGTCCGCCGGGCCGGCGCGTGCCATCCGCTTCTGCGTGATCATCGAGACCAACCAGGGATTGGAGCGGGCGATCGAGATTGCGAAATCCAGTCCGCGCATCGATTCGATGATTCTCGGCGCCGTGGACATGTCCGCCGAGCTGCGCTGCCAGAAGGCGTGGGAGCCGCTGCTGTATACGCGTTCGCGTCTGGTGCACGCGGCGGCCAGCGCCGGCATCGACCTGCTGGACGTTCCTTACCTCAACCTCGACGATGCCGACGGCCTGAAGGCGGAAGCCGAGGGCGTGCAGCGTCTGGGTTTCACCGGCAAGGCCTCCATCCATCCGAACCAGATTCCGATCATCAACGCTGCCTTCACCCCGGATGCCAAGACCATCGAGAAGGCGCGCAAAGTGTGCGCCGCTTTCGAGCAGGACAAGACCGGTCTGGTGGTGGTGGACAACGAATTGATCGAGCTGCCGGTGGTGCGTTCCTACTACCGCGTGCTGGCGATCGCGCAGCGGCTGCAGCAATCGTAGGCAGGCCGCACGCAGGAAACGGACTCCCGGCAGCCCTCAGGCCGATTCAGCCACACGCAGGGAACGGACCCTCGGCAGTCCTCAGGTCGATTCAGCCGCACGCAGAAAACGGATGACCGATCTCAGCGCGCGGCGACCCGCGCCGAGATCAGCGTGTACAGGCGCGGCGTGTCGGCTCCCAGGCTGTCGCGCAGCCGCTGCGCATGGGCTGTCACCGTTGCCTCATCGTTGCCCTCGATCAGCACGAACGGCGGCGGCAGGCGGTCGGCCTGGCCGCGCAGCTTCTGCTCGGGCGTGACACCGCCGGTGGCCGCGGCATCCGGCACGACGCTGCGTATGCGCACACCGTCGAACGGACCGGAAATCTCGCCGGCGGCCTGCGGCAGAAACAGCACGGCGAGCAGGTGGCCGGCCGGCGCTGCGGGCGCACTGTCGAACGTGACGAGACAGGCACCGCGGGTCATGTCGATGAAGTGCGGCATGATGGCGCGGGTGCGTGGCGTGGGATCGGCGAGCGGCGCGCGATATGCAGGCGATTGCAGCACACCCGGTGCGTCCAGCTCGTACAGTGCGCTGTAGGCGTAGCGGTCATCGAGCGCGCGGTAGCGGCGCGCACTGTGAAAACCGGGAACGGCCAGGCGTTGATCGAGATGCTCGGCCTCGTACCAGGCGTTGAACTCCGCATCGTGCTCGGGCGCGATGCGATTCCAGATGGCGAGCAGACCGGTGGGATTCATGACCGCCAGTCTACCTCTCCCATCGTCACCCTGGCGAAAGCCAGATGTCGTCTTCCCCTCCTTTTCAAGGAGGGGTCGTACCCCTTCGGGGCATAAAGCCGAAGGCCGGGGGGTGGTTCGTTTCTACCCTACACCCCCCCGGCTTCGCCGGACCTCGCCTCGTGAGAGGCGGGGAAGACCCAGCCTTCATTCCTCTCCTCGGCGGGGAAGAAAGCCGACGCTCATGTCATGATGCGGGCAACCCGTCCCCGGCATCCTTCATTTCACCTTTGTCGATTCAACACATGGAAATCGAGTTCGACGCGCTGGCGCCGCTGCAGCGCTACAAGATCCTGGCGAGTCTGGTCGTTCCCCGGCCGATTGCGCTCATCTGCACCGTGGGCGAGAACGGCATCGTGAATGCCGCCCCGTTCAGCTTCTTCAATGCGCTGGGCGAGGATCCGGCGATCGTCATCTTCAGCGCCGACTCGCGTGCCAGCGGTGCGGCCAAGGATACGGTGCGCAACGCGCTCGCGACCGGGGAGTTCGTGGTGAATCTGGTGGACGAGGCGATTGCGGAGAAGATGCATGGCTGCGCAGTCGACGTGCCGCCGGAGATGAGCGAGATCGATCTGGTCGGTTTCACCACCACACCCTCACGCCGCGTGCGGCCGCCGCGCATCGCGCAGTCGCCGGTCTCGTTCGAGTGCAGACTGCACACGCACCTGGACTTCAACACCCGGCATCTGTGCATCGGGGAGGTGGTGTGGGCACACGTGCGCGAAGGCATCCTCGACCCAGCCACCCTGCGTCGCCTGCCCGGGACCTATCGCCCGATCGGACGCCTGTACGCCAACCGCTACTGCACCACCGCAGACGAGTTCGAGCTGGACAACGGCGGGTATGCGGCGAAGGCGAATGCTCAGAGTGCGATCAAGAAGTTCTGAGGCTTGCCTGAAAGTCTCGACCGGATTTTTTGCTCGACCCGTGTGGCTTGCTCAAAAGGATCCCTCGCTGCGCTCGGGATGACACCATTGGGATCACCGTCATCCAGATTCGAAGGTGGAGATGACACGGTTCCAGATGACACAGCTCGACACTATCCGGTGTCATCCCGAGCGCAGCGAGGGATCCTGCTTTTCGCTACGCGTGTACGGACGCCTCGGAACGAGGACTTCTCTCTTCGATCGCATCGGCATCATGGACTTGCGCTTTCGGTTTGGGCGCCACGCGCTGCTCCGGATACGGAAACAGGGTCGAGAGCGCCACCGATTCGTAGGCGCTGCGCACGATGCGCACATGTTCGCGGCGTAGCTCGCGCGCATGTCGCAGCCCGCATGCGTGCGCGATCATGTCGATCTCCGC
>JAHCKU010000419.1 GCA_026125625.1 Burkholderiales bacterium
GGCCTCGGCAATATCCTCGCTCGATTTCGCTTCCACCAGCATTCTCAGGATCTCGAACTCGCGCACGGTCAGATCCTCCAGCGGTCCATGCTCGCCGCCCAGCTTGCTCAGCGCCAGCGCCTGCGCGATGTCGGGGCTCAGCGCAAGACGCCCGTCGAACACGTCATACACGGCGCGGATCAGGACATCGGGCGCGCTGCTCTTGCTCACGTAACCTTTTGCGCCTGCGCGGCTGGCCTGAATCGCGAATGCAGGATTCTGATGCATGCTGAAAACCAGGATGCGGGCATCGCCCAGGCGCTGGCAGATGCGGGAGATGACTTCCAGCCCACCCTTACCGGGCATGGACAGATCCATGATGATCACGTCAGGGGACGCGCTCTGCGCCAACTCGTAGGCTTGTGTGCCGTCCTCGGCCTCTCCCACGACCTGCATGCGCGGCTGCTTCTCCAGCAGTGAGCGATAACCCTCACGCACGATGGCGTGATCGTCCACCAGCAGGATCCTGATCGGTTGTGCGCTCACGCGTGATTCCCTATACGGCGGTGACGGGAAGCAGCGCCCGAACCATCAGTCCGTTGGACTGCCGCGCCTGAAGGATCAAATTTCCGCCGAGCGCGGTAACCCGCTCGCGCATCCCGAGCAATCCCAGTTTCGGGCTGACTGCGAAACTGGATGCGTCCGCCACGCCGTTGTCCTCGACCAGGACATCGATACCGTCTTCTGCGCGTCCGGAAGCGCCCGGCGGCAAGGCGTGGCGCTCGAGCTTGATCCGCACCTGCGTGGCGCGGGCGTGCTTCGACACGTTCGTCAGGCACTCCTGAACGAGGCGATAGACGCTTACGCTGATCGCTTCGGGAAGGTGATCGAAATTGCCGATGACTTCCAGCTCGATCTGTGTGCGCCCTCCTCTCCACTGCGCGACCAGTCCTTTGATGCTGTCCACCAACCCCAGCTCCTCGATGCCGATCGGGCGCAATCGCTGCAGCATGCCGCGCAGCATATCCATCATGTGCACACCGATACGCGCCAGTCGCTCTCCTTCTCCGACCAGTTCGGGGCAGCGGCGCTCCGCGGTATGCACCATGCCGGAGGCAATGGCATTGACCGCGGCCAGGCACTGACCGAATTCGTCATGCAGCTCACGCGCCAGAAAGCGACGCTCCTCCTCCTGCACGTTCACCAGCTTGCGCATCAACTCGGCACGCTCCTGAATGGTCTGTTCGAGACTGGCAGCCAGTCGATTGAAACCGGCGCTCACCTTGCGCAACTCGATCAGCTCGAACTGCGGCAGCCGCGCCGACAGATCGCCGCGTTCCAGGCGTTCGATGCCGAGAAGAATCTCGCGTGCCGGACGCAGCGCGCGCGCCATCACGAAATACACCAGCACGCACAGGGCCAGCACGGTCATGGCCGCCAACCCGATCAGGGCACTCACGTTGCGCCAGGCGTTGGCGATCTGGCCCTGCGCATCCGCCGCGATGGTAATTCTTCCGTAGGCATCGCCACGCCAATACAGATCCCGGTCGATCTCTCTCTCCGGGTCGAAAATTGCCCGATATCCCTCGGCGAACCATGCCGGTACGCCATGGGTGTTGTCCGAGCCTCTGCAGCTGCTTTGCGTGACCTGTCCCTGTGTATCCGTATAGCGTATGCACGACCCGGCCGGGAGTCCGGCTTCCAGGAGCGGATCCAGATACGGAAATCGATCCGGACGGTCGAACCCGGCCGCGATTTTGATGAGTTGTGCCTCGAGCTGTCTGGCGATGAGATCCAGGGCGCGGTTCAAATCGCGCTGCACCTGACGCTCCCCCGCCCAAAGCACGTAGCTCGCGGCCATGACGAGACAGAGCGCGGCAATCAGCGCCATCCGGATCATCAGATGCGTCTTGAGATTCATGGATCACCTCGCAGGGGATCAGCACGCACGTCGTCATTCTAGGGAAACTCTGCACGGGATACTTGTGCAGAGTTTCCCTGGTGCACCGGGTACATCCGGCCTGACGTCAACGACCTCCCAATCGGAATACCTTGCCGGTGTTGCCGTAGGGGCCGAACGTCTCGTTGGTGAGGATGTAGAGCTCTCCATCAAGATCTTCGGCCAGGCCGATGATGCGGCTGTCGATCTGCAGTGCCCGTGTGTAGGGCCACAGCCCACCGTCGGCGCTTGGCTGCGCGACGAAGAGCTGTCCGGATGGCTGCTTGAAGTCGGCGCTCCAGTCCGAGACGATCAGACGTCCCGCCAGATCGGCAATCCCCTCCCCACGATACATTCTGGCACCGGTGATCGCGGTTCCCACTCCGGCGATGCCCAGTTTGGTTTCCGGGTGCGAGGTCTGCATGTTCGGATACTCGAATACCGGCTGCTCGATGCGATTGCCGGATGGATCCCGCTGCGGGCAGCTCGCCGGCGGCTGGCGCGGCTGCAGCCGGTCCACGCAGTGCGTGCCCTCCATCAGCGGCCAGCCGTAATTCCCCGGCGCGCTCACCCGGTAAGCCGCTTCCCACAGCGTTTCGGCGACGGCGGTGACGAGGAAGCTGCCGTCAGCGCGATCGAATGCGATCCGAAAAGGATTGCGAAAGCCCCAGGCCCAGATCTCTTTTCGCCCCGAACCGGCAGCAAACGGGTTGTCGGAGGGGATCGCATAGCCGGGAAATCCGCGATCGACGTCGATGCGCAGGATCTTGCCGAAGAGCGAATCCGTATCCTGGGCCAGGCCGTCCCAGATGAGCGCGGCCGCCGGCACATCGAACGCCTCCCAGATGACCTTCGGGCCGATGCCGTGCGATACGCCGCCATCGCCCAGGCCAATGTAGAGATAGCCGTCGGGGCCGAAGGCGAGCGCGCCGCCGTTGTGCTTGCGACTGGGCCAGTCGATCTCCAGCAGCACGCGTTCGGAGGCTGCATCGATCCTCGAGAGGTCACCGGGCTTCGCGGTGAATTCGGAAATGCGGCGCGTATGGTTCCAGCGCTCGGGTGCCCCTGCACGCAGCGGCGCGGAGTAGGTGGCGAACACCCG
>JAHCKU010000042.1 GCA_026125625.1 Burkholderiales bacterium
GTGAAGCCGTAGACCGGCTTGTGCAGCGTGTAGGGCGTGCCGTCGGCGAAGTGACCGTGTATGGAATCGATGTGGATGGTGATCTTGCCCTCGGGCTTCACGCCACGCACTGCAGCGTTGGCGAACTGATCGCCGTAGACCGGTTCGGGCTTCGGCCCGCCGTGCGCATCGGTGCCGGGCACCGACAAGCGCAGCAGCAGTTCCACCGGCTGGTTGTGCACACCGTCACGGAAATCCGGCGGCTTGCCGCGGCCGTCCTGCACGTGGCAGCCGCCGCAGGAGCGTGCGATGAAATGCGGACCCAATCCGTCGCGCGCGCGCGTCGACGCCGGTGCCTGCACCCAGTTGCGCCGGAAGAAGGAGTTGCCGATCGCGAAGCGCGTACGCTCGGGATCGCTGAGGTTGGCGGCCGGAAACGAGAATGCGGTGCGCCCGGTGGCGTACACCGTGGTGCGCCCGCCGGTCAGCTCGTCCTCCGACACGCCCTCCTCGCCGGCGACAACGGCGATCGCGAGTCCTGCGCATACCAGCGCCAAGCTCGCGGCCGCCGTGTTTCGAACCTGCCGGACGGACATGCGCGGTCCAGGGAAGCACTACTCGTTCAGTGTTTCGCTAGTCAGGCTCGACCAATGTGAGCTTGGTGATGCCTATGGCGTGGGCTGCATCGATCAGGTCCTTGCTCTGCTGCGTCAGGCTGTCGATGGTGGCCTGAATGCGCTTGCGGCCCGGCGCATTGTCGTCACCGACGATCTCTCGATCGAATGGCGCCTTGATGGCCCGTGCTGCAGCCAAGGAAGCAGTGATCTGCCGTGAAGTGCGCCTGGCGATCTCGGGATCCTTCGCCGCAACCAGATGGCGCACACCGGGGCCCTGCAGCACCTTGCCATCGACACGCTTGTAGCGGCCCAGCCATACGTTTTGTATGCCCAGCGCGTTGGCCACCACATCGCGGTGGGTATTGTCGGAAAAGCACGATTGCTCGTCCTCCTGGTCCTGGCTGGCCAGCGCCACCTCCAGCCGTTCACCGGCCAGCTCGCCGCGCGATAGCGAACCCAGACCGACGAAGATCTTGCGCAGCGATTCTTCGCCCCCATGCTCGAAGTCGGCGCGATAGTTCTTCGCCCTGGGCGCCCAGGCGTCGACCAGGGACTGCAGGTCATCGATCAGCAGTTCGGTCACAACCTCCAGGTAGAGGCGGCGGCGGTCGGCGTTGGGTGCATCGTAGCCGTCGAGGAAGTCCTCGAAGCCGCGGTTACCGGGGCCGTCTTCGCTGAAGTCCTGGCCCCACAGCAGGAACTCGATCGCATGCCAGCCAGTGGAGATATTCTCCTCTCCGCCACGCTCGTTCTGCGTCGCCAGATTCTCCTTGGTGATGGCGAAGCTGTGATCGTTGATCAGGCCGGCGTCGCCATCGATGTAGGATTCGTCCAGCGGCCAGGAGTTGAGTCGTCCTTCAGGACCCTCCTCGCCGTCGATGGGCCCGCCGTAGAAGCGGAAGGCTTCGGTCTGGCCATAGAACTCACGCGCGGTCAGCCACGCTCGTCGCGCGCTCATCAGGCGCGCACCCGTAGGTTCTGCAGCGAAGGCAACGATGGCCGTTTGCATCCAGCGCGCCGTCCTCAGCGTGTCTTCATAGCCGGCATGCACCATCTGGCCGTAGTGCGCCAGCACGGCCGGCACCGAGACCGCCGATGCGGGCGCCGCAGACGTGGTGTCCTGCGCCGCGACGGGGGTCGCGACAATGAGGATGAGGCTCAGGATCAATGCTTTCATAGTAGACGTCCTCCAATTCGAGGCGCCTATTGTAAGTGGGAATTATTTCTACCCAGGACCGGCAGTTTTGTTTACTCGCCCGGTCCCCTGTTGGGAGGATGTGGCAGTGCTCCTCGAAGTCGGCCGCTGTGGCTCACAGCGAAGTGATGGTGCATGCCGAACCTCTTCAACGGTTCGGACGGTACAACGAGATGCTGCGCAAGCTGAGCATGTGGTGCATTGATATATTGATATCATGCTCAATCTTGCGTAACACCCTGACATCCGTGCATTCGACGGAGTGAGTTTGTGGAAGCCATAGAAAGTCAGCCGGTCACCGCCGACCTCTCGCCCTCGGCGATATTTCTCGTCGCAACGCTGAACGAGGATGCACGAAGCGTTCAGACTGTCCGCTCGTTCTGTCCGGACCTGGCGGCCATCGTGCGCGCCGTCGGCTTTCGCGATCTCGATGGCAGCTTGTCGTGCGTCATGAGCTTCGGCTCGGATGCGTGGGATCGACTGTTTGGGTATCCGCGACCCAAGGAGCTGCACCCGTTTCGGGAGATCCATGGCGTCCATCATGCCGTGTCGACACTGGGGGATATTCTTTTCCATATTCGCGCAACGCGCATGGACCTCTGCTTCGAGCTCGCCACCCAGATCATGGCACGCCTCGGCTCCGCCGTGACGGTCGTGGACGAGACGCACGGCTTCAAGTACTTCGATGGCCGCGACCTGCTCGGTTTCGTCGATGGCACCGAGAATCCGGTCGGCGCCCCCCGCCACGATGCCGTGCTCATCGGGGACGAGGATGCCGGCTTTGCCGGCGGCAGCTATGTCATCGTGCAGAAATACCTGCACGATCTGGCAAAGTGGAACGAGATCCCGGTCGATCGCCAGGAAGGCATCGTCGGCCGCAAGAAGCTTTCCGATGTCGAGCTGGACGACGCCGTCAAGCCGTCCTTTGCGCACAATGTGCTCACGTCGATCGAAGAAAACGGCGAGGAACTCGAAATCCTGCGCGACAACATGCCGTTCGGAGATATCGGCAAAGGCGAGGTCGGCACCTATTTCATCGGCTATGCCCGCTCGCCCCACAGGATAGAGCGGATGCTCGAGAACATGTTCGTCGGCGATCCGCCGGGGAATTACGACCGCCTGCTGGATGTCAGCCGGGCAGTCACCGGGACGCTGTTCTTCGTGCCCACGGCGACGTTTCTGGAAAATGTGGCGCAGGAGACGAGCATACCGACGGCACCGGACTTGCAACCAGTAGAAGCTGCCCCCTCTTCCGATACCAGCCACGAGGTGGCACCGCGATCGGACGGGTCATTGGGTATCGGATCTTTGAAGGACGAGGACTGACATGAATAATCTTCATCGCGAATTGGCGCCCATTTCAGAAAGTGCGTGGGCACAGATCGAAGAAGAGGCAAAGCGCACGCTCAGACGTTATCTGGCCGCCCGCAAAGTGGTGGATCTGATCGGCCCGAAGGGCTTCGATCTCTCTTCGGTCGGGACAGGACATACGCGCGACATTCCGCCGCTTTGCGGCGGCCTCAAGGTCGCGCAGCGTGAAGTCACGCCGGTTCTGGAACTACGCGTGCCGTTCAAGCTTACGCGCAAGGCAATCGACGACGTCGAGCGCGGCTCGAACGACTCCGACTGGCAACCGCTCAAGGACGCAGCCAAGATCATCGCCTTCGCCGAAGATCATGTCGTCTTCGAAGGCTATCCCCAGAGCGGGATCGACGGCATCCGGCAGGTCACCAGTAATCCCAAGCTGCCCTTGCCGAGCAACATCGGTGACTATCCTGAGGCCGTCGCCGATGCGGTGAATGCGCTTCGCCTTGCCGGCGTCAACGGGCCCTATGCCCTGGTGCTGGGCGCGGATCCCTATACCGCCATCACCGGCGGCAGCGATGAGGGCTACCCCGTTCTCAAGCACATCCAGAAGCTGGTCGACAAGGAGATCATATGGAGTCCCGCCATCAAAGGTGGCGTGGTGATCACCACCCGTGGCGGCGACTTCGATCTCACGATCGGCCAGGATCTGTCGATCGGCTATCTCAGCCATTCGACCGACGATGTCGAGCTCTACCTCCAGGAGACGCTGACCTACCGCACCCAGACTGCCGAGGCTTCGGTCGTCCTCGATCCCGTCGAGCAGCCGAAGCGAGGGAGATGATGGGCCATCGTTTCAAGGTTGGCGATCATGTGACGTGGAATTCCGAAGCGGGACACGTCAGCGGCAGGATCATCAAGGTCCATACCCAGGACGTGGACTACAAAGGCTATACACACCACGCCAGTCAGGACGATCCGCAGTACGAAATCAAGAGCGACAAGACCGAGCACATCGCAATGCATAAAGGCTCGGCATTGAAGAAGATCGCGGACTGATCACCGCACGAAGGAGCGCACGCTCCGCAGCCCCACGCCACGTATCCGCCCAATCTGGTCGGCGATGCGCCAGCGCTCCAGCGGCATCGCCTCCATGTGCAGCGGCGCGGGCGTCGGCGTTGCCGGCACGGGCAGCACCGCTCCCTTCAGCCCTGTCTCTACGCGCACGCTTCCCCCGGGTGGCATCCTCAGAGCCGCGAGCTCAGGAGGAGTTTCCGTCTCCTCGGGTGTGAGGAACAAGCCGACGCTCCGCGCCAGGCGGCCGGTACCGGCACGGCTCGTACAGACGGTCAGCGGCACCGACAGCAGCAGCCCCGCGATCACGGGCATCATCCACCACACGAAGGCCGGTGCGAGACTGACGATGACGATCAGCCATGCGAGACCCAGCGCGACGTGCCACTTGTGGCGGACCATGCCCTCCATCAGGCCGATGCCGCGGTCGCCGCGCTCCTGTGCGCTCCAGACCACGGGAATGCCGGCCAGCGTCTGGATGACGAACATCGAATGGAACACCATCATCGTCGGCGCCAACAGCATGCTGAACGCCTGCTCCGCGAGCAGGCTCACGCCGAGACGCCCGGTACCGCCGAAGCCACGGCGGAGCGAGGCGTCGCGAAGGACGAGCACTGCGCCCAGCACTTTCGGCAGCAGCAGCATGCCGATGGTGATCGCCAATAGCGACGCGATCTCGCCAGCACGCGTTTCCGGCCAGTTCGGGAAGAGCATGATCGCACCTGGCTCGAAGTACTGGTGCACCCGCAGCGCTTCCAAGCAGGCGACGATCGAGCTGAGCACCAGCACCGTCATCCAGATCGGCGAGGTGACATAACCCGCCACACCCGTCACCAGATGCACTCGGCTCAGCCAGTGCAGGCCGCGGGCGCTCAGGAGCTTCAGGTGCTGCAGATTGCCTTGCGCCCAGCGGCGGTCGCGTGCCGCGTAGTCGATGACATTGGAAGGTACTTCCTCCCAGCTGCCGCCAAGGTCCGGCACCATCCAGACCTCGTATCCGACGCGACGCATGAATGCGGCCTCGACGAAATCGTGGCTCAGATCTCCCCACCCAGGGGCGCGCAGCCCGGTAGTTGCGGCAGCGCGCAGTGCTCGGCAAAGGGTCGCATGCGCAGGATGGCGTTGTGCCCCAATAGTTGCTCTCCCCGAGTTGCCAGAATGCCAGGCCGCTCGCGAGCATCGGGCCGTTGAGACGCGAGGCGAACTGTACTATGCGCGCGAACAGCGTGTCGCGCCCGGTGGGCAGAGGCAGTGTCTGCAGGATGCCGACGCGTGGATGTGCATCCATGAGGCGCGCGAGGGTCACGAGCGCGTGCCCTGTCATGATGCTGTCGGCATCCAGCACGATCATGTAGTCGTAGGCAGCACCCCAGCGATTCACGAAGTCCGCGATGTTCCCGGCCTTGCGCCCGATGTTCTGCGGCCGGCGGCGGTAGAAAATGCGGCCGGCGGCGGCGTGGCGCGACGAGCGCGCGCCATGCGGCCTCCTCCTGTGCCGCGATGTCGGGCTTGCGAGTATCGGACAGGGGATAAAAATCGAAGGCGTGCTGCTCGCTCTCAGCCTGCAGCGAGCGCCATACGGCATCGATACCCGCCGCCACGCGCTCGGGATCCTCGTTGTACACGGGCATCACGATGGCGGTACGGCCGCGCAAGGCGCGACCCGTCACGTGGTCGGGATGGATGACGGCAGAATCACGCCCCACGATGCGCACGATGAAGCCGGCGACTGCCGTCCAGAAGGCGCCGCCGATCCACGCGAAGAGCACGAGGAACAGCACCAGCCCGACCGCCTCCAGCAGTGTGATGCCGTTGGCACGCAGGATGTCGAGCATCAGCACGGCCCCGAACAGGGTCGAGAGCAGCGTCAGGCCGAAGAACAATGATCGGCGCCACGTCGCTGTCTCGCGACGCGCACGCGCACTCATTGCGAGCGCGGCGCGGACACTCTCGCCACCTTTCGGTGCCGGCGCCTCCGAGCGGGCCGCTTTCATCGCGTCCATAGATAAGTCCAGGTCTCCGTCAGCGCTTCGCCGTAGAGCGTGAGGTAGCAGCGCAGATCCACCTGGCTGTCCTTGGGCGCCACGCGGAACGTAGCACGCCACGTACCCGTATCGGGCAGCCGCTGTACGGTGACGTCGTTGATGGTGCCACCGGTGGCGCTCACCTGAGCCTGCACGGGCTGCGAAGCCTGGAGCAAGTCCAGCTCACCGCCAGCGAAGTCGATGACGACGCGCCGCGTCTCATCCGGAGAACTTTGGTTGCCCTGGCCGATGATCGCACCGCTGCCAGTGCGCGTGGCGATGGCCCTGCCGCCTGGAGGCCAATGGTGGGACTCCGAGAACGAGTGCATCAGATAGGAGAATCGCAGGGGCTTGCCCGCCTTCACCGGCGCCGCAGGCACCCAGTACGCAACGACGTTGTCATGGATCTCCTCCGACGCCGGAATCTGCACGAGCTCCAGCCCGCCCTTGGACCAGTTGCCGAGTGGCTCGATCCAGTAGCTGGGCCGGAGGTGGTAACGCGCCTCGCTATCCTGATAATGCGAAAAGTCGCGGTCACGCTGGATCAGTCCGAAGCCCTTCGGGTTGTCGTCCATGAACCGATTGACCTGCAGCTGCCGCGGGTTGAGCAGCGGACGCCAGAGCCACTCGCCTGCGCCGGTCTGCACCGACAAGCCATCGCTGTCGTGCACCTCCGGACGGAAGTCATCGAAGCGTCGGCCGGAGGGATCCTCGCCGAACATGAACATGGAAGTGAGCGGTGCAATGCCGAGCTTGCCGATCCTGCTGCGCGGGTACAGCTCGGCGGTGACCTCTACCTGAGTCGCACCGCCGGGCCGGATCTCGAAGCGGTATGCGCCCGCGACGCTCGGGCTGTCGAGAAGCGCGAAGATCGTGAGCGTGCGCTGTCCCTGCGTCGGCTTGACGAGCCAGAAGTCCGTGAAGTCAGGAAACTCCTCCCCTCCGGGGCTTGCCGTGTTCACCGCCAGACCGCGCGCCGACAGTCCGTAGCCTTGATTGCGGCCAAGGAAGCGGAAGTAAGAGGCGCCGAGAAAGACGATGACCTCGTCCTTGTACGCTGGCGCATGCAGCGGATAGTGCACCCGCAGACCCGCGAAGCCGGTATCCGGTCCCAGATTCTGGGGCGGCGGTGTCAGGGGGCCGAACTCGAACAGCCGTGGATCGTAGCCGATCGGCCGGGCATTCCCATCGCGCACCTCGAAGAGGTTGACACGCCGCTTGAAGTTGAAGCCGCGATGGAAGAAGTGCACTTCGAACATCGCCTCTCCCTGCCATAGGGCGCTGGCCGGGCGGAAACGGATGTCCCGATATTGATCGTAGTCGATGCGGGCCAGTTCCTGGGGTAGAGACTCCGAGGGTTTGTGGTAAGGCTGTGAGGCGCGCTCGCGCGCCAGGCGTTGCACACTCGAAAAATCGAAGGCCGCCTGTTCAGGTATTTCCGCAGACGCCGACGGCGTACCCTCCGATGACGGCGGATCGACATAGCCCGAGACCAGCAGGGCCAACATCGTGGCCAGGGCCTGCAGGCCGTGTTTCAAACTCACTATCACAAAGCCATCTCCTGAATCGGAAGCTGCCGGGCAGCCTTCCGATCTGCGGCCCCTTCCAGAATGCAATCAAAGCCACCCCCAAACTGTCGCTCTAATCCGACAGCTGCCTCATGTTCTGCGTGGGATATGGATATTTTGACAGCGCTGCGCTGGCTATGCCCCGCCCAAACCTGTCGGAGTCAGCTGACGCGGCGCTTGCCCACGGCGTAACCGCTGGCTGCCGAAGCGCAAGAGCGGTCGCCGTTCAGACTTACTGACCAGGCTCACCCCTTTCAGTTCAGTACACCCATGCCCAGAAGGTAGCCGATTCAGTCCGGCCTGTATCGCCGACGGCGCTGACCTCGCTGTCATGTCTCGCATTCGAGGGATGGAATGCCGATGGGAAAAAGGAGGTTATGCTTCCCATATTCGATCGATGCTGGGGATCGATCCCGACCTTCAGGACACCCGCCGGCGCTAGCCGAGCCGCGCGGGGCCTTGCGATGGATCCCCCGGAATCGCTCCCGGAGTCGCCATCGATGGTCGAGCACTTCATGAAATTCGAAACATCGTTTGCCGAAATGCATCCGGCAATAGCCGTCCCCGGATGCCCTCTCTTGTTCAGTCCGGTCCTGATCGCGAACATCGCAGTGCTGATCGTTGCGCTCGGTCCGGCCCTGTCGATGCCCGTGCCCTGGCCGGGTGTCGCCCGCGGCGAGGCGGCAGCGCGGGCATGAACATCATCATCAACTGGATCGAGGAAACCTTCGCGGCCATCCCGCTGCCCCTGCTCGAAGTCTGGGGCCGCCTCGGCTACTACCTGGGATTCGGATTGATGATTCTCGCATTCGGCAGGTTCACATTGCGGCGTGGAGGCCGCTGGAGGCTGGGTCGGGAACGTCAGACATGGAACACACAGGCTTTCTCGAGCATTCCGCTCACCTTCGTCCTGATCATCGTCACTGGCTACCTCGGCTCGTTCTTCGTGCTGGTACCGGGCGCACAGACGTTCGAATCGCTGAAGGATCTGGTCGTTTTCATGTGCATCGTGCTATTCGGCTACCCCGCTTTGATCACGGTGCCGTTTGCCTATGGTCTTTCCGACCTGATCGAAGGCGTGCCGCCTAGCTTCCTGCTCGACTGGCTGCCCGGATATTTCATCAACCCGGCGTGCTTCTGGGTTGGCTACCAGCTTATCGGGAAGAATCCGGATTTCCGGCTCGCCCGGACATGGGGCGCCTATCTGTGCTTCGTCCTGATCTTCCTGGCCATCGAGCCCGTGTTGTGGGGCTATCTCTGCTCGAGCCAGTTCACGTCCGCAATTTCCTTTCGCACTGTCACGCCGGCACTTGTCTTCACCACCGGCATCACCTGGCTGATCGCACCGGTGGTCATGCTGGGCGCGCTGCCGCTGGCGCGGAAACTGGGTTTTTTCTGGGCGGACATTGCCGGCCACGTGAAGGTACGCCCGCTGGGCCGAAAGGAATGGCGCTGGGAGTCCGGCCGCGACGGGGGAAGCGCCACGGCGGAAGCGGCGAAGTCCGGCGTACCCCTCCGCATGGTGATCCTCGCGCCGTTCATCGTGCTCGTTCTCGTGATGGTCGGCACGACGGCTTATGTCACGCTGCGCAGCGCCGCGCAGGACTCCCATCGGCTCGCCACATGGCTGCATCAGGAGATCGCCGAGAACATCAATCTCCAGCTGGACGAACAATTATCACGTTCGGGCGCGGCGGACGATGCCGCTGCCATTACCAGTCTGCTCGGCAATCTGCCGGTCTCGACGCACGGTCGTGCCTTCATCATGGATCGCGCCGGCCGGATCATCGCTTCATCCGCGCCGGCGGACGACCCCGTGGTGGCTGCGGCGATCGCGCATCTCGAGACCGTCACACCCGAGGGACTGGAGAAGCGCCTGCGGGACCGTCAGTTCCGCTTCACCCAGATCAGCGCCAAACCTTTGTCACGGGAAACCTGGCTTGCGCGCACCACGGCCTATCAGGATCGGGAGGGTGACCACGATGACTGGGTCATGATCACCGCCATGCCGGAGTCACGCTATCTGGCTAGCATCCGGACGGGCAACAGCCGCTCGGCCATGATTTTCGCCCTCGCCCTGCTGTTGTCACTCGTGGTCGCTGCGGTCCTGGCCTCGACGGTGACCGCTCCGATCCGGCGCATCTCGAACGCCACCCGAGCGCTGGCCGCCGGCGATCTGACCCAGCAATTGCCCGGCAGCTCATTGGAGGAGCTGAACATACTCGTACGCTCCTTCACGACATGGCCACACGGTTGAAGAAGAACTTCGATGATCTTTCACCGAAGTGGAGACGCAAGCGCGCCGAGGCCACGCTGCGCGAGAGCCTGGCCCGCTTCCATGCGGCCACCCGTGCGACCGGCGACGGATTCTGGGACTGGGACCTGGCCACGAACACCTCCTGGCGGAACGAGAACTACCAGACCCTCTTCGGCTATTCCGCCAGCGAGATCAGCCCCAGCATCGTCGAGTCGTGGAACGAGCGCATCCATCCCGACGACCGCGAGCGCGTCCTCTCGCACATCCATGCCGTCATCGATGGCACTGATGAGTTCTGGACGGACGAATATCGCTTCCGCCGCAGCGACGGCACGTATGCCGACGTGTTCGACCGCGGCTACGTATTGCGCGACGCTTCCGGACGCGGTATGCGCATGGTCGGTGCCATCCAGGACATCACCGAGCGCAAACAGGCGCAGGCCCGGCTGCTCGCCTTCAACGCCGAGCTCGAGCAGCGCGTCGCCCGGCGCACCCGGGAACTCCAGGACCTCAACCAGGAGCTGGAGACGTTCTGCTACTCGGTCTCGCACGACCTGCGCGCGCCGCTGCGCGGCATTGCTGGCTTCACCGAAATCCTCGCCAAGAACTACGCCAGCGCCCTCGACGACACGGCCCAGGGCTATCTCGGCCGCGTGCGGGCCGCCACGCATCGCATGGGTGAGCTGATCGACGATCTCCTCAAGCTCTCCCGCGTCTCTCGCGATCAGATGCACCGGGAGACGGTCGATCTCAGCGCCATCGCTCGCGACGTCCTCGCCAATCTGCAGCACGCCGCCCCGGAACGCCAGGTGGAGCTCTGCATCGAAGACGGCCTGACCGCCAAGGGCGACCCCCGCCTGCTGCGCATCCTGCTGGAAAATCTGCTGGACAACGCCTGGAAGTTCACCTCGAAGACGCCCGCTGCCAGCATCACCTTCACGGCCAGCAGCGAAGGCAACGTGCCCATCTTTGCCGTGAGCGACAACGGCGCCGGCTTCGACATGCGCTACGCAAGCAAACTCTTCGGACCCTTCCAGCGGCTGCACCGTGCGACGGAGTTTCCTGGCACCGGCATCGGCCTCGCCACCGTCCAACGCATCGCCAGCCGCCATGGCGGGCGCATCTGGGCCGAGGCCGAGCCAGGCAAAGGCGCGACGTTCCGCTTTTCCTTATGAGAGCATGCACACCATGAACGATAAGACCATCCTCCTCGTTGAAGACAATCCGGACGACGAGGAGCTCACGCTTCTTGCCTTCCAGCAAAACCATATCTCCAATGCCATCACCGTCGCACGCGACGGTGCCGAGGCGCTGGACCTGCTGTTCGGTCCCGACGGCAGCGGCGGGAGTATCTCTCCCGCCGTCATCCTGCTCGATCTCAAGCTACCCAAAGTGGACGGGCTGGAAGTGCTCCGCTGCATCCGGGCGGACGAGCGCACGAAGTTCCTGCCCGTCGTGATCCTCACCTCCTCGCGCGAGGATCAGGACCTCATCGCCAGCTACAGCCTCGGTGCCAACAGTTACGTGCGCAAGCCGGTGAACTTCGCCGAGTTCCTCGAAGCCGTCCACCAGCTCGGCTTGTACTGGCTGCTGCTCAATGAAACCCCTGCGAAAAAGCCCATCCCATGACCATTCTCCACACCCTCATGGTCGAGGACTCCGAAGACGACGCGCTCCTCATTCTGGAGGTACTGCGAAGCGGGGGCTACGACGTACGCGCGCGGCGGGTCGAAACGGAGGACGAGCTCCGTCGCGCACTGTGCGATGGACCATGGGATATCGTGCTCTCCGATTACATGCTGCCGTCCTTCGATGCCGAGAGCGCGCTCAGCGTCCTCAATGAAGTCGGCCTCGGCATCCCTGTGATCGTCATCTCCGGCACGGTGGGCGAGGACGTCGCCGTCGAGACACTCAAGCTCGGCGCCGAGGATTACCTGCTCAAGCAGAACCTCACCCGCCTCGTTCCCGCGGTGGCACGTGCGCTCGACGTGGCCGAAAGCCGACGCCAGCAGAACAAGCTCGAGCACATGAAGACGCTCATCCTCGAGAATTCGCTGGATCTCATCTGCACGCTGGATACGCAAGGGTGTTTTCTGGAGGTCAGTGCAGCGATACAGACCGTGCTGGGTTACGAGCCCGTCGAGCTGACGGGTGTTCATATCGAGAAACTGGTGCACCCGGACGCGCAGGTTTCCTTTCTGCACGAATTCCAGACCGTGCTGCAGGGCGAGCGCATGCGCGATTTCGAATGCCGCTTTCTCCACGAGTGCGGCCGGACCGTGTATCTCACATGGTCGGCCGTGCTCTCGCAGGACCATGATGTGATCGTCAGCGTCGGCCGCGACGTCACCGAGCGCAAGCAGGCCGAGCAGCGCATCCGTTATCTCGCCACGCACGACGGCCTCACCGATCTGCCCAACCGCAACCTGATCCAGGACCGCATCCAGCAGGCCATCACGCACGCCCGCCGCACCGGCCGCTTGCTCGCGCTGCTGTTCCTCGACCTGGACCGCTTCAAGGTGATCAACGATGGCTACGGCCACCCATTCGGCGACGCAGTGCTGAAGGCCGCTGCCGAGCAGCTCGTCGCGCTGGTGCGCGACGGCGACACCGTGGCCCGGCAGGGTGGCGACGAGTTTCTGATCCTGCTGGCCGACCTGCGCAAGGCCTCCGATGCCCACATCGTCGCCCAAAAGATCGTCGAGAACCTCGAGCGCCCGCTCGTCGTGCAGGGTCGCGAAGTCCACATGTCCGGAAGCATCGGCGTCGCCGTGTTCCCACAGGACGGCGAAACCGCCGATGCGCTGATCGGCAATGCCGATGTGGCGATGTACCGTGCCAAGAACCTCGGCCGCAACACCTATCAATTTTTCACGCGCGAGATGAGCGAGGAGACGCAGCGCCGCGTCAATCTGGAGACCCGATTACACGACGCCGTGGCCATGGACCAGCTCCGACTCGTCTACCAGCCCATGGTGAGCCTTACCAGTGGCCGCATCACCGGCTGCGAGGCGCTGCTGCGCTGGCACCATCCCGAGCTGGGCATGGTGTCCCCTGCCCACTTCATTCCGATTGCAGAGGATTCCGGCCTGATCGTGCCGATCGGGGACTGGGTGCTGCGCACGGCGTGCGCGCAGGCCAGAACGTGGTGGGACGCCGGGCTGCCGCCGGTCACCGTCGCAGTGAACATCTCTGCGCGTCAATTCCTGCAGCAGGACGTGGTGACCTGGGTGATGAACACGCTCCGGAAAACCGGCCTGCCGCCCGAGCTGCTGGAGCTGGAACTCACCGAGACCCTGATCGCCCAGGACGTCGAGAAGGTGATCGCCACCTTCAGCCGGCTCGGGGACGTCGGCGTGAAGCTGTCCATCGACGATTTCGGCACCGGATACTCCAGCCTGGGCTATCTGAAGCGCTTTCCCGCGGATACGCTGAAGATCGACCAGTCCTTCGTGCGCGACATGCTGACCGATCCGGAAGACGCGACCATCGTACTGGCCGTCATCTCGCTCGCGCACAACCTCGAGTTCAAAGTGATCGCCGAGGGCGTGGAGACCGAGCAGCACTGTCACTTCCTGCGCCAGAACCACTGCGACGAGATCCAGGGCTATTACTTCAGCAAGCCCGTTCCGGCGGCAGAGTTCGAGGCCATGCTCCGCAGCGGCAAGCGCTTGCCCTGAAGTCCCGCGCCTTACCATTTCGACGGCCAAGTTGCGACAAACAGGCGCCTATGGGTTTGCCTGGGCTCCGCCTCCAAGCACTTTATAGATCGTCACTCGGTTGGTCGCCTCCTGCAACCGCAGGGTGATGAGACTCTGCTGCGCGCTATAGAGCGACCGCTGGGCGTCGAGGGCCTCCAGATAGCTGGTCACCCCGTTGCGAAAGCGTGCCTCGGCCAGCGTATGGCTGCGCCGTGTGGCGTCGACGTAGGCTTGCTGGGCATCGATCTGGTCCTCCACGCGCGCGCGCACGGCCAGCGCATCGGCGACTTCGCTGAAGGCCGACTGAATCGCCTTCTCGTACTCGGCAACGGCGATATCGGTGGTGATCCTGGCCGAATCCAGAGACGCCTGGAGCGCCCCCGCCTGGAAGATTGGTACGCTGATGCCGGGACTGAATAGCCAGGTCCGTGTACCGGCGCCGAAC
>JAHCKU010000420.1 GCA_026125625.1 Burkholderiales bacterium
GCGTGTCCGGGCCCGGAGTCTCGGGCTGTGCCGGATCGGGAACCGGCAACGGCGCATCGCCTTCGATGACCTTGATCGACTTCACGAAGTGGCGCGTCTCCCCGAAACAGCTGGACGGCAGCAGGATGTGCTCCTCGTAGTACAGGGACATGCGGCGCCCCATCGCCTGGTTGATCTGCTCCGCGGTGGCATCGTCCCATACCGTGAAGAAGAACTTCTCAGGCACGGATCCCGGAAGCGAGACCATGGCCATCTCTCCTTCCCAGGTCTTGCACAGATAACCCCGCTTCGAAAGCTTCTGCACCCATCCGGCTTGCTCGCCGGCGGAATAGCTCCAGCTGAACATGACCCAGATCCATACGGCAAGCACCAGTCCCGCGACCGCGAGAACGCCTATGAGCCACCATACGAACGTTGCTCCGCGTTGCGTTCTTCGCATGATCGAGTGCACGACTCCCCCTTGGGCGGTGACCGGGACGCTCGCATTATAGGTGTACATGGCAATGCCACATCGTGGTGGGTCGGTGGCGTTCTCGCCTGCCGCGTGTGCCTCGAGGAGCAGGGTGAGCGGGAGATAGAATGAGCGCTTCTCTTCTCGTGGCAGTACACCGGTGCGCCCATTCAGGCTGATTCCGTTTCTCTTTCTGGAGCTGGCTGCGCCATTGGCACGTGCGGACTACGACACCGGGCGCAGCGCCGAGGCGCGCGGCGAGCACCGGCGGGCGCTGATCGAATACGCGGCGGTGGCCGACCGGGATGCGCGTGCCGCCTGGGCGCTGGCGCGGCTGCATGAATCCGGGGCGTTGGATGCCACGGATGCGCAGCAGGCGCTGATGTGGCTGCGGCGTGCCGGCGATCTGGGAGACGCGCAGGCGCAGTACGAGCTGGGCCGGCGCTACCTGCACGGGCGCGGCGCGGCCCGTCGGGAGCCGCGCGAAGCGGCGATCTGGTTCGAGCGGGCCGCGGCACAGGGGCATACCGGCGCCGCCATCGAACTGGATCGGCTGCTCGCCGTTGCGCCGCCATACCCTGCTGGGCCCGGAGCAGTCGAGCCGGAAGCCGGCGATGGGCATGATGCCGCGCGTGTGGGGCCGGATGCTTCGAATCACCCGCCGCCCGCCGCGCGGGCCGACCTCCCGCCCGCGGCCCGCGGCTTGCCGCGCTACTGGGACGAACGCGAGCCGCGCGTGACCCTGCATTGGGGCGTGCATCAAGGCTACGGCAACTGGGGTTGGTCGTGGTGGGACCCGTATCCCTGGTATCCCCGGCATTCATGGGCACGCCCGCCGTTCGCCTGGTACCCCTATGACTGCGTGGGCCCGTGGTGCGGCCCGTATCCCCGCTCGAGTGTCCACTTCGGCTGGAGTATTGGCCCGGCGATCCCCAAGTACCGTTGATGGCTTCCCCCGCCTCATCCTCCGCCGCAGAATCCGCGGCCGCGGCTTCTCGAGCAGCGGAGCGCACGCCTGTGCGTAACGACTGGGCGGTGATCCGCTCGCTTCTGCCTTACCTGTGGGAATTCAAGTGGCGCGTAGGCGTGGCACTGGCGTTCCTGGTCGCGGCCAAGCTCGCCAACGTCGGCGTGCCGCTGGTGATGAAGCAGATCGTGGATGCGCTCGATACCCGCCACGCGGTGCTGGTGTTGCCGCTGGCGCTGCTGGTGATCTACGGCCTGCTGCGGCTGTCCACCACCCTGTTCGCCGAGCTGCGCGACGTCGTCTTCGTGCGCGTTGCCAAGCGTGCGATCCGGCGCGTGGCGCTGCAGGTATTCCGCCATCTGCATTCGCTGTCGCTGCGTTTTCACCTCGAGCGTCAGACCGGCGGATTGACCCGTGACATCGAGCGCGGCACGCGCGGCATTTCCACGCTGCTCAACTACATGCTGTTCTCGATCATCCCGGTGATCCTCGAGTTCGGCCTGGTGGCCGTGGTGCTGCTGACGCGTTTCGACTGGCGCTTCGCCGCGGTGACCTTCATCGCGGTGGCACTGTACATGGCGTTCACCATCACCGTGACCGAATGGCGCATGGATTTCCGTCGCCGCGCCAATGAGCTGGATTCCAAGGCCAACACCCGCGCCATCGACAGCCTGCTCAACTACGAGACCGTCAAGTACTTCAACAACGAGGACTGGGAGGCGCGACGCTACGACGAAAACCTGCGCAAGTTCGAGAGTGCGGAGGTGAAGAACGAAGCCTCGCTGGGCGTGCTGAACATCGGTCAGAGCGCCATCATCGCGGTGGCCTTGACCTTGCTGATGATTCTCGTGGCGCAGGGCGTGGTGAAGCGCGAGCTGACCTTGGGCGATCTGGTGCTGGTCAACGGGCTGCTGATCCAGCTCTACATTCCGCTCAACTTTCTGGGCATGGTCTATCGCGAGGTCAAGCAGTCGCTCACCGACATGGACCGCATGTTCCGGCTGCTGGAGGTCAATCGCGAGGTCGAGGATGCGCCGGGCGCGCAGGACCTGCCGCCCGGAGAAGCTGCGGTGCGCTTCGAGCACGTCAGCTTCGGCTACGAGCCCAATCGACAGATCCTGTTCGACGTCAGCTTCGACATTCCGGCGGGCAAGACGGTGGCGGTGGTCGGGCACAGTGGATCGGGCAAGTCCACGCTGGCGCGCCTGCTGTTTCGCTTCTATGACGCCAACCAGGGCCGCATTCTCGTCAATGGGCGCGATGTCCGCCAGCTCACGCAGCACAGTGTGCGCGCCGCCATCGGCATCGTGCCGCAGGACACGGTGCTGTTCAACGACAGCATCCTGTACAACATCGCCTATGGTGATCCGGACAAGCCGCCGGAAGCGGTGATCGCCGCGGCGCAATCCGCGCACATCCACGACTTCATCGAGAGCCTGCCGCAGAAGTACGACACGCCCGTGGGCGAGCGTGGACTGAAGCTTTCGGGCGGTGAGAAGCAGCGCGTGGCAATCGCCCGCGCAATCCTGAAGAACCCGTCGATCTTCGTGTTCGATGAAGCCACTTCGGCCCTGGACTCCAAATCGGAGAAGGC
>JAHCKU010000421.1 GCA_026125625.1 Burkholderiales bacterium
TGAACGGCAGAGGATATTGGCTGGCTAGCTCCAGGCAAAAAATGATAATGATTGCTATTTGAAATTGCAACGACTGACTGCTAGACTGAATTTTTCCCGAGTCGGTAAGTCCGTAGCCCAGCGGGGCAACGGGCAGATGGCGGGAACGCACACGTTGCGAGCCGTATCCCCGTTTCAGCCCATCGACATGCTCATGCTGCCGATCTTGCTCACCGCCTGTTGTCGCAACCCGTTGCGGACGGGTGCAGCCCTGGCCGCACGCTGATGAAGGAGGTGGATATGGAACGACTGCTGAAACTGGTGCTGCCGATGGCCCTGATCGCGATGCTGATTGCGGCGATCATGCTGCCGTGGAGCGGTATGTAGCCGGCGTCCTGCCGAGCCGCTACGATCAGGAGGGTCGTGACGTATCGGTCGGCTGGCGCTCCAGCAGGATGTCTTCCATGCGTGTCTGGATGGCGCCCTTGATCTTCGGGTGGGGCAGCACGTAGAAGCGGTTCGCCTGCATCGCGTCGAATACCATCAGCGCGACGTCGTCGGCGCTGATGCGGCCGGAGCTCACTGCATGCCGTAGTGCTTCCTCGCGCGAGATCTCCTCGGGCGTCTTGTTGCGCGGAGCGTTGCGCAGCATGGCCGGGCGATTGCGTTCGGAATCGGCGATGGCGGTCGGTACGTACGCGGGGCATAGCAGGGACACGCCCACCTTGGCCTCGCGCTGCTGCAGATCGTGATACAGGCATTCGGTGAGCGTCACCACTGCATGCTTGGACACGCAATAGCTGCCCATGTTGGGCACGGACAGCAGACCGGCCACGGATGCGGTATTGATCACATGGCCCTCGGTATCCTGGCGCAGCATGATGGGCAGGAATGTACGGATGCCATGAATCACGCCCCATACGTTCACGCCCAGCACCCACTCCCAGTCGGCCAGCGTGTTCTCCCACACGGCCCCGCCCGGTGCGACACCGGCGTTGTTGCACAGCACGTGCACGCCGCCGAAAGTGGCCAGCGCCTTCTCGGCCAGGCGTTCGATGTCCTGCGCGCGCGAAACGTCCGTCCAGATGCCGATGACCGGCACCTTGGCCTTGCGGAATTCCTGCTCCACGCGACGCAGCGCATCTTCCTCGATATCCGCGAGCACCAGCTTCATGCCTTCGGCGGCGAAGCGCTTCGCCATTGCCAGGCCCAGGCCGCTGGCACCACCGGTGATCACTGCGACCTTGTCGCGGAATTCCTTCATTGGGGCTTCGAGGGAGGGGAACGGCTGCGATTCTAGCACGTGCCTCTTCAGCCTCCGGATGCAGGCCGCCTCGGGCGGACGTTTGCGCCAGCGAAAGGCGCACGGTATTCTCGCGCTCATATCCAATCGCACGCACATCGACGGCAATGCACGAGCAGTTCGCGGGAACCATGCCGGTGCAGGACAAGCACCGCTTCGACATCGCCGACCTCGAGCGCTACATGCAGGAGCATGTGGAGGATTTTCGCGGGCCGCTGCAGGTGGAGCAGTTCAAGGGCGGACAGTCGAATCCGACGTTCCTGCTGACCACGCCCGGGCAGCGCTACGTTTTGCGCCGCAAACCTCCCGGCAAGCTGCTGCCTTCGGCGCACGCGGTGGAGCGCGAGTACCGCGTGATCACGGCCTTGCGTCCCGCGGGCCTTCCGGTGGCGCGCAGCTTCGCCTTGTGTGAAGACCCGGCCGTGATCGGCACCGCCTTCTACATCATGGAATTCATGCAGGGACGGGTGTTCTGGGATCAGGCCCTGCCGGACATGCAGCCGGCGGAGCGGCGCGCGATCTACGACGAGATGAATCGCGTGATCGCCGCCCTGCATCAGGTCGACTACGTCGCCGCCGGACTGGGCGACTACGGCAAGCCGGGCAGCTATCTGGAGCGCCAGATCGCACGCTGGACCAAGCAGTACCGTGCCTCCGAGACAGAGAAGATCGAGGCGATGGAGCGCCTGATCGAATGGCTGCCGCGGCATCTTCCGCAGGACGACGAGACGCGCATCGTGCATGGCGACTATCGCCTGGACAATGTCATCTTCCACCCGAGCGAGCCGCGCATCCTCGCGGTGCTCGACTGGGAACTGTCCACGCTCGGACACCCGCTGGCGGATTTCGCCTACCACTGCATGTACTGGCGTCTGCTGCCGGGCGAGTTCCGTGGCATCGGCGGTCTCGACCTGCGCGCGCTGGGCATTCCCGAGGAGGAGGAATACGTCGCCATGTACTGCCGGCGCACCGGCCGCGAGCGCATCGAGCACTGGGACTACTACATGGCCTACAACATGTTCCGTCTGGCCGGCATCCTCCAGGGCATCATGGGCCGGGCGCTGGACGGCACGGCTGCCAGCGAGCACGCACTCGAATCGGGAAGGCGCGCGCGGCCGATGGCCGAAGCCGGCTGGCGTCAGGTGGAGAAGATCCTGGAAGGATAGCGGTCCATTGGACTTCGTCGATCATCGACAGCAAGCGCATCGATAAACATGAAAGCAGTTCTGTGCAAGCAATACGGTCCACCCGAGACGCTGATGGTGGAGCAGGTGCCTTCGCCCAAGCCGGGCAAGGGGCAGGTGGTGGTGAGCGTGAAAGCCGCCGGGGTGAATTTCCCCGATACGCTCATCATCCAGGGCAAGTATCAGTTCAAGCCCGAGCCGCCGTTCTCGCCCGGCGGCGAGGTCGCAGGCGTGGTCAAGGAAGTAGGAGAGGGTGTCACCGGCGTCGAGCCGGGTGATCGGGTGATCGCCTCCAGCACCTGGGGCGGCTTCGCCGAGGAACTGGCGGTGGAGGCGGAGCGGCTGGTGCCGATGCCGGACGAGATGGATTACGTGCCGGCTTCCGCCTTCATCCTCACCTATGGCACTTCGTATCATGCGCTCAAGGATCGCGCGCAGCTGCGTGCGGGCGAGACGTTGCTGGTGCTGGGTGCCTCCGGCGGGGTCGGCATCGCCGCCGTTCAGCTGGGCAAGGCAATGGGCGCGCGCGTGATCGCCGCCGCCT
>JAHCKU010000422.1 GCA_026125625.1 Burkholderiales bacterium
ATCGATCGACTGGATCAAGCTCAACTATGCGGCACCGCTGCGTATCGAGGATTTGGCCGCGTCCGTACAAATGAGCGCGCCGAACTTCCACCACCACTTCCGGCAGCTCACGGCCATGAGTCCGCTGCAATACCAAAAGTTGCTGCGCCTGAACGAGGCCAAGCGGCTGATGCTCAATGACCGTCTGGACGCCGCCAGTGCTGCGTTCCAGGTCGGCTACGAGAGTCCGTCACAGTTCAGCCGTGAGTACAGCCGTCATTTTGGCGCCCCACCCGGGCGCGACATCGCGACCTTGCTGGCTGCGGTACCGGTTGCGCAACCAAAGCGCAAAGTCCGGGCTTCATAGCGCCGTGAAGCGATGGCGTCAGATAGCCGCTGGCCTTGGTCTGCCAGTAGCATCTACGAGGAATGCCGCACATTCGGTAGCTCCTGTGCGATGTATGGAGTCGTACCCTTCCTGAATCCCCGATCACCTGCTATGAAGGCTTCGAGCATGTGCGGGATCAGCGTCGCCGCATCGACCGCCTCGCCATAGGTCTGCGCGTGCAGCGCCGCGTAGCGGTCGAGGTCGGCTTTCAGGCCAGCCGGGCAGGCAAAGGTCAGCTTGACACTCTCGGTCTTGGGCAGCGGCCCGAGCCGCAGTTTCTTCGTGTTCATTGCGAAGCCCCCCGGTTGAAGAACAGCGGCTGGAACGGCCGCAACACCAGATCCCGGTTCACGATGACGCGAACCGGCAGGCCCGGCCTGATGGTCAGCGTCGGCTGAATGTCCATGTTGCGCCGGGTGATCTCCTGGCCGACTTGATTGATGCTGTCCTGGGTGCTGTCGCGCCCGGCGATGACGATGCGGTTGCCGTCCTGGCGGTTCTCGGGTGCGGCCAGCTCGGCGCCGACACCCAGCAGCGTCGTCAGCACCGCGCCCGCGACGACGCGATCCCAGTGCCAGTCCACGTCATCCTCCAGGCCGGAGTAACCGGCCGGGTCGGTGCCGATGAGGTTGTCGAGCGTCAGCGAAGACGTGTCGGGCAGGATGACCCGGTTCCACACCACCTGCACGCGGCTCTGTCCGTGGCTGACCCGGCTGTTGTAGCGCCCGAGGATGCGCGATCCCTGCGGGATCAGCAGGAACTTGCCCGTGGCCGAGTCATAGACCGGCTCCGTCACCGTGGCGATCACGTCGCCCGGCAGGTCGGACTTGATGCCCGTCACCAGTGCGCCCGCGATCACCGTTCCGGCCATGACCTGATACGGCGACGCCGGCGGCGCCAGATGGCCGGAATTGCGGTTTTCCTTAGAGCCGCTTTGCAGGAACGCCTCGTTCTGGTCTTGCCGGCTCTGCGCGGCGGCTGGGGCGGCAAGCTGGGCCGCCACCGAGGCCGGCCCAGCCGCGAGCGGGTCGAAGGCCGCGAGCGTGCTGGCAGCGCCAGGTGCCCCCGGTGCTGCCTGCGCCACCGTGGCGGCAGCTTGCCCCTGGCCGCCCGAGCGGAAGAACACCGACGAAGCCGCCGCCGCTTCCGCCTCCTTGCGCAAAGCGTCGTTGGGATCGTGGCCGGGAGCCGAGTAGGCGGCCACGGCCGGCTGCTGCGAGTTCACGATGGCCGGGCCAAGGTCGCCCGGCAGCGGCGGCCCCAGCTCGGGCACCTTCGGCGGCAGCTTCGAGTAGTCAGCCGGCAAGCCGTCCAGCCCTTCGGACTTCGAGACGCGATCGACGTTGTAAAGCTCGGTCTGCTCGCCCGCACCACGCCGCTGCGGTTGAAGCGACCAGATCGTGGCCCCGAGCACGGCGACCGACAGGCCGCCGATGAGGACGGCCAGCGTGCGCCGGTTCAACCGGGTCACAGCTCGCGGCTGGGCGCGCAGCGCCACCGCCTCGGGCGCGACCTTGCCCGCCTGTGGCGTGCCAAGATCGCGAGTGTCGTCCTGGCTCATGGTCAGTTCCTCCGTGCCACGCCATCCGTGCGCTCGATCCGCACCACGTCGCCCTTGTCGCCACCCAGGCGCAGCTCGGCCGCGCCAAAGAGGCGATCCACGATGTAGTACGGCGAGCGGAAGCGGTAGTTCACCAGTTGCCCGTCACCTTCCGGCCCGATCACGAACAGCGGCGGAAGATCGCCTTGCGCGATGCCAGCGGGAAACTGGATATAGACCTTCGCGCCATCGTCGAAGGCGCGCAGCGGCTTCCACGGAGGATTGCTGCCGCTGACCGCGTAGCGGAAGCGCAGGTTCTCCAGCGACAGGCCGCTATCGACCGGCGCGGCGGCGCTGGCCGCTTGCGCCTGGCGCTGCAAGGCCAGCATCCGGTCGCGCGGGTACTCCCAGGACACCGAAGCCATCCACGTCTTGTCCGTGGAAGTCAGCTCCAGCAGGTACGTCCTGCGGCTGGTGGTGATGACCAGATTGGTTTTCAGGCCCGAGCGTATGGGCTTCACCAGCACGTTGACGCGCAGGTCGGCACCGCTGCCGCTGGACGTGTCGCCCACGATCCAGCGCACGGTATCGCCGGCGGCCACCGTCACCAGTTCCTCGCCCGGCTGCAAGGCAACCATCGTCACCCGGCCTACGGCCGCATAGACCTGATACAGCGCGCCATCGGTGAAGGGCCACACCTGAATCGCATTGACGTAGCCCTCGCGCGTGGGCGCGACGCGGGCCTCGGCATTGGCTCGCGAAACGCGCACCTTCTCGTCGGCAGGTTCTGGCGCGGGCTTGGCGTTCTCGGCCTCGGGCACCGGCATCAACTGCGCCGGCATCGGCAGCACCTCGGGCACGGCCACCACCTCCACCGGCGCGGGTGGCTCGGGCAGCGGCTGGGCCTGTACCGGCTCATCGAGCGAGATGGTCGGCGGCGGCTTGCCCCGCGTGGCGCAGCCCGCGAGGGCAACAAGCATCAACGGCAAAGCGTAAAAGCGGAAAGACAGGTTCATGGTTTTGCTCCTTCGGAAGAATCCAGTTCACGGCTCCACGACAGGCCATTGACGTAGATGCCCAGCGGGTTCTTGCGC
>JAHCKU010000423.1 GCA_026125625.1 Burkholderiales bacterium
CGCGCGCCCGATCCACCAATGCGCCGTGTTCGTCGAGTAGCGCACATAGGGCACGGTCACCGGCACGGTCACGACGACGCCGTCATAGCCTTTGCGGCGCGCTGGAACGGAGCCCGCCATCTCAACCGGTCCGCTTCTTGAGGTGCCGCGTGTCCATGCAGCTTGGCGTGCCGGCGACCTGGGCGACGACGTCCTGCATCGCGCCCCGCTGGATCTTCTGCGTGGACGTCAGCGGGAGCCGGTCGACGAAAGCCACGTAGCCCGGCGCCTTGTAGTAGGCGAGCCGCGCCAGGCAGTGCGCCACCAGTTCCTGCGCGGCGGCCGGCATCTCTTCCGGTGTGAGTGCACGCGCCGGCACCACGCAGGCCGCGACTTCGTCGCCGCGCAACGCGTCGGGCACCGGTGCGACGCCGACGTTGGACACCAGCGCATGCTGGCGCAGTACCGCTTCCACCTCCACCGCGGAGATGTTCTCGCCGCTGCGCCGGATCACGTTCTTCCTGCGATCGACGAAATACAGATGACCCTGCGCATCGGCGCGTACCACATCGCCGGTATGGAACCAGCCGCCGGCCCAGGCTGCGCGCGTGGCCGCCTCGTCCTTGAGGTAGGCACGGAAGAACCCGCGCCGCGGATCGTCGCCGGCGGCGCGCACCAGCAGCTCGCCTGGCGTGTCGGCCGGCACATCGCGACCGTGGTCGTCGACGATGCGCACCGCCACTTGCGCTTCCGGCCGGCCGAAGCAGGCGGTGCCGACGTGACGCGGCTCGTGGTTGGCGATGATCACGGCACCGGCGCCGGTCTCGGTCATGGCCCACGCCTCAAGCAGCGGAAAGCCGAAACGCGTCTCGAACGCCGCGTGCAGAGTCTTGTCGACACCGGCGCCGAAGCCGAAACGCACGGCGTGCGTGCGATCCAGCTCCGAGGGTGGCGCGGCGAGCAGCAGCGCCGGCATCACGCCCAGGTAGTGCACGATGGTGGCCGCGGACTCGCGCACGCTCGACCACCAGCTGGCGGGATGAAAGCGGTCGAGCGGGATCACGCAGCCGCCGCTCATGATCATCGCCATGGTCGAGTAGGCCATCGCATTCATGTGCACCATCGGCAGCGGCGTGATCAGACGCTCCTCGCCTTCGCGCAAGCTGCACAGGCCGCCGATGCGGTTGTACCAGGTGCCGGCCAGCAGATAGTAGTCATTGGGCAGCACGCACCCTTTCGGCCGGCCGGTGGTGCCCGAGGTATACAGCAGCGCACATTCGCTGTCGCTGTCCGGTGTACCGACGTACGGCGGCGCGCGATCGGCGCGCGGCACCGCGAGTGCATCCGGCGGCATGGTCGCCAGCGTCGATCCGCTTGCCGCTGCCGCCGCCTGCAGATCCGCAGCGCGCTGCGGCAAGGTGACTGCCAGGCAGATCTCGCTGTGCTCGATCAGGTATTCGAGCTCCGCCGCGCGCAGATCGGCGTTGATCGGCACCACCGACGCGCCCAGGCTATTCAGCGCCAGCCAGTGCAGGAAGAAAGCAACACGATTCTCCAGCAGCAGCCCGACGCGATGGCCGTGCCCGTAGCCCGCTTCGGCGTAGCGCTGCGCCAACGCGTCGATCTGCGCCAGCGCAGCGGCATAGGTGAGCGTTTCCGCGGCGATGCCATAGCGCGCGGCTGTCTCCGGCAGCACCTGCAGGAACGGCCGCTCGGCTTGGCGCTGCGCGGTGTCGCGGAATGCATCACTGACAGTGGCGAGGGGAAACACGTCTAACGATCGTCAGGGATTGGATTGGGTAATGTGGCCCGATCTTACCCCTCTCCCCCAACCCCTCTACCCTTGCAGGGCACCGAGGTCCCACAAGGGGAGAGGGGTGGGGCTCGACGGCATGCAGACCGATCCTCCTTCTTCTTCGTGCCGTCTGCGCAAACGTCCCCTCCCCCCTTGTGGGGGAGGGACAGGGAGAGGGGGCAGCGAAGAAGCACTATCAAGGAAACAGCTGGATCGACGGTAGTGCGGCGCCGCTGTTGAGCAGATCGACACGCTTGACGCGGATGCGCAGCGCGTCGTCGATCACTGCCAGCGTATGGCGCGCGGTACAGCCGTACAGCTGCTGCGCTTCGCCGCGCGATTCCACATAGAGATACGCGGTGCGCGTGACGTAGCGATTTCGCTCCGGATCCATCTCCTCCACTTCGGGGCGCTGCAGCACGTGCAAGCAGCGGCTGGGCGGCTGCTGCGAGAAGGCACGCGGACTGCCGAGCCGCTCGATGCGCAGTCGGAGCAGCAGCTTGTCTTCGTAGGCGAGCGAGGCGTTGTCGATGCCGTCCGGCTGCTCGGGCGACAATGGCACCCAGTACACGCCGTCCTCGCTGAACAGCGCGTACCACTCATCGAAGCGCTTCTCGTCGATCAGACGCGCCTCGCGATAGACGAGCTCGATCAGGTCCTCGCGCGTGGGCGTGCTCATCGATGCCGCGTCGTACCCAAGGTCATGTACTTGCGCCATGCGCGGAACTGATTGCGCATCGACACTTCGCTGGTGCCGTTGCAGATCGCATCCTTTGCATCGATCTCGTCGGGACGGAAGTCGCGATGCAGGCTGACCCACTCGTTGCCCTGCGCGTGCAGACCCTCCTGGATGCTGCGATAGGCGTGCAGATCGTCGTGACCGACCACCGACATCGGCGAGTTGATCAGCCGCGAGTAGGTCAGCGTGCGCTGCAGCAGCTCGTCCGGCGCGCCCTTCAGTCGGAAGGTCCAGGATTCGATCACGGTCTTGTCCGGCCCCAGCGGCCGCACCACGCGGATGGCCTGGATCGCGCCCTTGATGGTCAGGCTCGGGTAGTAGACGGTGTTGTGGCGCGCAGTGGCGAGAATCTGCTGCGCGCGCTCGCTGCCGTACGCGTTCACCAGCATGGCCTCGTAACCGGGAATGGACGAATAGGCGGAGTGGATGGAGAAATTCACGCCGGTATAGCCGTGGCCGTTCTCGA
>JAHCKU010000424.1 GCA_026125625.1 Burkholderiales bacterium
ACCTGGCTGCCATGGGAGCCAGGCCGCGTTGGGCCACGCTGGCGCTGGCTCTGCCGGGCGCCGACGAGGCGTGGGTGGAGGCGCTGATGCGCGGGTTCCTGGCGCTGGCGCATGCGTACGACGTCGATCTCATCGGCGGTGATACCACCGGCGGGGCGCTGAACCTGTGCGTGCAGATCATGGGCGAGGTCCCGGCCGGGCAGGCGTTGCGGCGCTCGGGTGCGCAGGTGGGGGACGTGGTATGGGTCTCCGGCGGGCTCGGTGAAGCGGCTATCGGCCTGCAGCATCTGCGTGGTGCATGGCCGCTGCTGCCGAACGTGCGCGATCGCTGCGTCGAACGCCTGGAATGCCCGCAGCCGCGTGTGCAACTGGGCATGGCCCTGCGCGGCGTAGCGCATGCGGCGATCGACATTTCCGACGGTCTGGTCGCGGACCTCGGCCATATCGCACAGCGCTCCGGTGTACGTGCGGTGGTGCGCTGGCCGCAGCTGCCGTTGCCGCCGGCGGACACCTGGCACGGTCGCGACCCGGACGCAGTGCGAGCCTGCGTGCTGGCCGGCGGTGACGATTACGAGCTGTGCTTCACCGCGCCGGCGCATGCGACCGACGCACTGCACGCCCTGGCACGGCAGCTGGAACTGCCCCTGACCGCGATCGGGCACATCGAGGCCGGCAGCGGGGTGGCGGTGTACGACGCCGTCGGTGCGCCGATCCGGCTGCGCGCAGCCGGTTTCGATCACTTCCGATTCCCCTCCGATTGATCCATGAACCATGACACCCTGTATGCCGGAAGCATCCGAACGCAGCCCGACCTGCGCTTCCTGCTGCGGCATCCGGCGCATGTCCTGGCGCTCGGTTTCGGCGCCGGCCTGATCCCGTTCGCGCCCGGCACCTTCGGCACCCTGATCGCCCTGCCGCTGTTCTGGTGGCTGCACCCCAGGCTGGAGGCGGTCGACTTCCTGGTCCTGCTGGGTATCCTGTATCTCCTGGGCATCTGGGTGTGCGGTCGCACCGGCCGTGCGCTCGGCGTGCAGGATCACAAGGCCATCGTGTGGGACGAAACGGTCGCATTTCTGGCCGTGCTGTTCTTCACCCCACCGTTGCTGATATGGCAGGCCTTTGCGTTCCTGCTGTTCCGGCTGTTCGACATTTTCAAACCCGGACCCATACGCGCCATCGAAAAGATGTTCGGGGGTGGTTTCGGCGTGATGATCGACGATCTGGTGGCGGCTTTTTTCGCACTGCTGTGCCTCGCGCTGTACAAGACGCTGGCACCGATGGGAGGCTGGTTTGGATCAGGCCTTGTTTGATCTGGCGGTACGGGTGGGCAATGCCCTGCGGCAGCGGGCATGGATGCTGACCACGGCGGAGTCATGCACCGGTGGCTGGGTGGGTGCGTGCGTGACCATGGTGGGCGGCAGTTCGCAATGGTACGACCGCGGCTTCATCACCTATAGCAACAGCGCAAAAATGCAGATGCTGGGCGTACTCGAGGAGACCCTGCGCGTGCACGGGGCGGTGTCCGAGGCCACCGTCGCGGAAATGGCGCAGGGCGCGCTGGCGCGCAGCAACGCGCATGTCGCAGTCTCGATCTCGGGCGTTGCCGGCCCGACGGGCGGGACATCGGACAAACCGGTGGGCAGCGTGTGCATCGGCTGGGCGGGCCGGGAAGGGTCATTGCGCAGCCGCAGCTTGCGCTTCGAAGGCGACCGTGACGCCGTACGCCGCCGATCCGTGATCGTCGCGCTGGAGGGTGTGATCGAGCTGGCGGGAGGTGCCTCTACGAGCGCTGCTTGATCGCCAACACGGCCTGATTGCGCAGCGTCTTGAGCAGGTTGAGCTCTCCCGCCTCGAACGAGATCTGCCCGACCTGGTCGCTGTCGCCATAGAACAAGGCCACCGGCTTCTTGGCCACCAGCACGGGGAACAGGGCCAGGGACTGCGCCGGCACCAGCTCCCGGTACCATTTGGGGATATGGTCGCGGATGCGCTCGCCGTTGATGTCGGCGATGTGGATGTCCGCGCCGTTGCTCACCGCGGCATGGAATGCATCGCGGCTGGGGGTGAGCGGCACCTGGAAGCCGCGCTTGAGAATACGGTCGATGTCCGGACCCAGGCCGAATCGGCCCTTGAGCGTGTTGCTGGCCGGGTCGCGCACGCACAGCAGCACGCGCGTGAAGCCGATGCCGCGATACATGGTCTCGAGGATCATGCGCAGCACGTCGTTGAGCTGAAACTCGCCGACCAGGCTGTTGGTGATGTCCTGGATGCCCGCACTCAGGATGGCGTTGCGCTGCTCGCTGCTCAGCGCGCTGCCGGCGCCTTGCGGGGTCTGCGTGGTGTCGAGCACGGCATCGCCCACTGCACGGTTCAGACCGTCGGTGTTGTCGAACGCCGGCTGGTGCCGGTTCTGCCGGCATGCCTCCTTCAGCAGTCCTACCAGTGGGCTGCCCGCGGGCGACACGCCGAAGGTGGTGCAGTCCCGATTGAGCTCGGCCGTGGCGCTCTCGGTGACACTGGCGATGAGCTTGTCGGTCACGCCTAGCGCTCCGTAGCGCGCGGTCAAGGCCGCCAGGCGGGTGCGGCGGCGTTCGGGCGCGGTCTCGCGCAGCGCCGTGCATAGTTCCGTCGACAGTGAGGCGACGGCGCGCAAGCGCTCCTCGGTATTGACCGGCGGCTTGGCCTTGCCTTCGTCGATGCTGCGCATGCTTTGCAGCAGGCGCTCCGGAAACTGCCATGAGCGCGCAACCCCGATCCCCAGTTCCTCGAAGCTCAGCCCAAGGACCTGCGTCGAGGCGCGGGCCGGGTCCATACCCTGCGCTTCCAGCTTGGCGATCTGCTGGAACTCCTCGTGCAGATAGTAGGCGGTGAGCAGCTTGCCGAGAGAATGGAACAGCGAGCAGATGAAGGCTTCTTCCGCATCACGGATGCCGGCCTTGCTCACCAGTTCCCGCCCCAGCAGCCCGCACAGGTAG
>JAHCKU010000425.1 GCA_026125625.1 Burkholderiales bacterium
TGTCCGACCACGCTCGCCGAGCTGGCGCAGGCGCGCAAGCAGCTGGGTGAACAGGGTGAGCGCGTGCAGGTGGTGATGATCACGGTCGATCCGGAGCGCGATACGCCGGCAGTGCTGAAGCAGTACGTCACAGCCCTGGATCCGACCTTTCTCGGCCTGACCGGCACGCCCGAAGCAGTGGCTGACACCGCCAAGGAATTCAAGGTCTTCTATCAGAAGAGCGCGGGCGCCACGCCGGAAAGCTATTCGGTGGATCACTCTTCCGGCACCTTCGTGTTCGATCCGCAGGGGCGCGTGCGCCTGCTCGTGCCCTACGGCAAAGGCACGGGTGTGTTCGTGCACGACATCGAGCAGCTGTTGCGCAGCTCCGCCTGAGAGTCCGCCTGCCATTTTATCGGCAGGCTCTCAGCCGTCCCGGCTGTTGCTGAACAGGCAAAAGAAAAGCCGCCTTGCGGCGGCTTTCTCGGTCGGCAATGGCAGGTTGGAGAAACTCAGCGCCCGGGTCAGGCTGCGGGAATGAGCGCTCGCATCTTTTTCATGGCCTGCGCCTCGATCTGGCGAATGCGCTCGGCCGATACTCCGAACTCGTCGGCCAGATCGTGCAAGGTCAGCGTGTCCTGCTCACGCAGCCAGCGCGTTTCGATGATGCGGCGGCTGCGCGGATCGAGGCTCTTCAGGGCACGCTCCAGCCCCTCGCTGCGCAGGCGCTCGCTCTCGTCGTGCTCGAGGATCCTCCCCGGCTCATCGTCGGCGTTCGACAGGTACGAGATCGGCCCGAAAGCATCCTCGTCGTCTTCGCCGACCGGCTCCAGGGCAACATCCTGGCCGCCCAACCGGGTTTCCATCTCCGACACGTCAGAAGGCTTGACGCGCAATGCCTGCGCCATTGCTTCGGTTTCTTCAGGCGTCAGCGCGCTGTGGCCCTTCTTCATGCTGCGTAGATTGAAGAAAAGCTTGCGTTGCGCCTTGGTAGTCGCAATCTTGACGATGCGCCAGTTGCGCAGGATGTATTCGTGGATCTCGGCGCGAATCCAGTGCACCGCGAACGACACCAGCCGCACGCCCCGCTCAGGGTCGAAGCGCTTGACGGCCTTCATCAGGCCGACGTTGCCCTCCTGAATGAGGTCGCCGTGCGGCAGGCCATAACCCAGGTAGCCGCGCGCGATCGACACCACCAGGCGCAGGTGGGAAAGCACCATCTGCCGGGCCGCATCCAGGTCGTCGTGGTCCCGATATGCCCGCGCCAGGCGGGATTCCTCTGCTTCCGTCAGCAGTGGAAAGCGGTTGACCACCTGGATGTAGCTCTCCAGGCTACCGGCCGCCGAGGGTAGAGTCATGGAAACAGGTAGTGTGGTCATTGAAAGCCTCCTCGCTTGCAACAATATTAGCACTCAGCACATGAGAGTGCCAACGGCCAGCGTTCGTTCCCTAATCCGAGAGAATTAGTCGGTTATTTTGCGCGCCCTTGCCTCAGGTAATCCTGGACCGAGAGGGCAGCACCTATCGCACCCAGAAAGGCGCATAGCGCGCTCACCCCTGCCACCATGACCGGCTCCGGCAGGCTGAAGCGGATGGATACTCCATACGCCTGATTCAGGGCAGCCAGCTCCCGTCCGACGAGCGCGCCCATGAGCGCCACCAGGCCCCAGCCGACCACGGCGCCGAGCAGCCCCTGCAACAGGCCGAAGTAGAGGAACGGCCGCCGCACGAAGCCGTCGGTGGCGCCGATCAGCTGCGCGACCTCGATCTCGGCCTTGCGCGCGAGGATCTGCAGCCGGATGGTGTTGAAGGTGATGGCCACCAGGCCGCCGGCGAGAAGTGCCATGACTGCCAGGACCAGGGTGCGTGCCAGTCGCAGCAGGGTATCCAGGCGCTGCGCCCACTCCGCATCCGACTGCACGTGCTCCACGCCGGGCCAGGCGGCGGCATCCTGGCGAAATCGTGCGAGGGCCTCGGCCGAACTTCCGCGCAGGTTGACCACGAAGGCATCGGGCAAGGGGTTGCCGCTGAGCGCGCCGAGCAGGTCGCTCAGCCCCGCGTTCCGGGCCAGATCCTGCAGCGCCTCGTCGCGGTTTACGAAGCGCACGCTTTGCGCAGCGGGATACGCGCGCAATCGCTCTTCGATTGCCTGACGCTGATCCGGCTGCGCGTCCAGGGCGAGGAACACGCTCAGCTCGGGATTGCTGGCGAAGCGTGCGGCAAAGCCCTGGGCCTGGACCAGGAACTGGATCAGGCCCAGCGGCAGGCTCAACGCAATGCCGATGACCAGCACGCTCAATCCTGCCGATAGCGGCTGCGCCAGGAGCCGACGCCAGGCATCGCCGATCGCCCTGAAGTGGGCGAGGAGGCTGGCCTTCATACGGCGGCCAGCACGCCGGTCTCCAGCCGCACGCGCAGACCACCCGCCAGCCGTTGCCGGACCACCCGATCGTGAGTGGAAATCACCATGGTGACACCCACTGCATGGAACGACTCGAGCATGTCGAGGACGCGGCTCGCCTGGGTTTCGTCCAGGTTGCCGGTCGGTTCGTCCGCCACGATCACGCTCGGCCGGTGCACGATCGCACGCGCGATGCACAGGCGCTGCTGCTGTCCACCGGAGAGCGAAAGCCCGCTGGCCTTCAGCTTGTCCTTCACCTCGTCCCACAGGGCAGCGCGTTTAAGCGCAAATTCGACGCGTACGGGGATCTCGGCCTTGGCCACGCGCTGCGACGCCAGCCGCATGCCGTAGGCCACGTTGTCGAAAATGGACATGGGGAAGGGATTGGCTTGCTGGAAGATCATGCCGACCTTTTTGCGCAGCGCCACCGTGTCAGCGATACTGTCGACATCCTTGCCGTCGAGCAGGATTGTGCCGTCGCTGTGCGTACCTGGCGTCAGGTCGTGCATGCGGTTCAGTGCGCGTAGAAAAGTGGACTTGCCGCAGCCGGAGGGGCCAAGGAGCGTCACGAACTCGCCGTCGGAAACGTC
>JAHCKU010000426.1 GCA_026125625.1 Burkholderiales bacterium
CTATACCAGCAATTACGTCACCCTCAACGTGCTCGACACGCTCAAGCGCGTGCCAGGCACCACCAACGTGCAGATCTTCGGCGCGAAGGACTATGCCATGCGCATTTGGCTGCGGCCCGATCGCATGACCCAGCTCAAGCTGACCACGGCCGATCTCGCGCGCGCACTCAACGATCAGAATGCGCAGTTCGCGGCCGGCAAGATCGGGCAGTCGCCGTCAGGGCGGGAGCAGGAGCTGGTGTACACCGTCACCACGCGCGGACGCCTGGCCGACGTGGAGGAGTTCGAGAACGTGATCGTGCGCGCGGCGGCCGACGGATCGCTCATTCGCCTGCGCGACGTCGCACGCGTCGAGCTCGGTTCGCGCGACTACGACTTCATCGGTCGGGTCAACGGCAAGCAGGCGACCCTGGTCGGCATCTTCCTGCAGCCCGGCGCCAACGCCCTGAACGTGGCCGACGAGGTCAACGGTGTGATGGCCGGATTGGCCAGGAACTTTCCGCAAGGCCTTGCCTACTCCACACCATACGACACCACGCGCTTCGTCAAGGTATCGATCCGGGAAGTGGTGAAGACGCTGGCCGAGGCCATGGCGCTGGTGTTCCTGGTGGTGTTCCTGTTCCTGCAGAACTGGCGCGCCACCTTGATTCCTTTCGCCGCGGTGCCGGTCTCGCTCATCGGCACCTTTGCCGGGCTGCTGATGCTGGGTTATTCCATCAACACGCTCACGCTGTTCGGCATGGTGCTCGCCATCGGCATCGTCGTCGACGACGCCATCGTGGTGCTGGAGAACGTCGAGCGCATCATGCGCGAGGAGCACCTGTCCGCGCGCGAATCCGCCATCAAGGCCATGCACGAAGTGACCGGTCCGGTCATCGCCATCGTGCTCACGCTGTGTGCCGTGTTCGTCCCCATCGCCTTCCTCGGCGGCCTCACCGGCGAGCTGTATCGCCAGTTCGCAGTCACCATCTCCATCGCCGTGGTCATCTCCGGTGTGGTTGCGCTCACGCTGACCCCTTCACTGTGCGTGATCCTGTTGCGTCGCGAACATCGGCCGCCAGGTGCCTTCTTCCGCTGGTTCAACGACTGGTTCGGACGTGTCACCACCCGCTATGCCAACGGCGTGGCGTGGATGATGCGACGCGGGGCGCTGGCCATGCTGCTGTATCTGGTGATGGTGGGCGCTGCCCTGTTCCTGTGGCGTATCGCCCCGGGCAGCCTGGTCCCGGACGAAGATCAGGGCTACTACATCGGTGCGATATTCCTGCCCGACGGGGCGACACTGCAGCGCACCGACCGGGTCGTCGATCGCGTCGAGCAGGCAGTCATGTCCAACCCGGCCAACGAGTTCTCGGTCGCGTTCACCGGTCTGGATTTCATCGGCGGCGGCTTCAAGAACAGCGCCGCCACCATCTTCGTCACGCAAAAGCATTGGGACGACCGCCAGGCGGCAACCCCGGAGCTGGTCGGCGACTTCTTCATGAAGACGCTCGATGTCAAGGAGGGCTTGGTGCTGGCGTTCGGCCCGCCTCCGATTTTCGGCCTCGGCAACGCCGGCGGCTTCGAGTTTTATATCCAGAACCGCGGCGACGGCGGTCCGCAGCGGCTGGCACAGGTGATGGGACAGTTCATCGAACGCGCCAACAAAGAGCCGATGCTCGCCGGCGTGCAGACGCTGTGGCGCCCGAACGTGCCGCAGCTATACGTGGACGTGGATCGCGAGCGCGCACAGACGCTGGGAGTGCCGATCGCCGAAGTATTCAACACCCTGGCGGCGACGCTCGGCAGCTACTACGTCAACGACTTCAACAAGTATGGGCGCACATGGCAGGTGTTGATGTCGGCCGAGCCTTCCTTCCGCAAGAGCCCGGAGGCCATCGGTGATCTGTTCGTGCGCTCCGAGCGCGGCGAGATGGTGCCGCTGAGCGCGCTGGCGAGCGTGCACTTCACCGCCGGCCCCGACTCGCTCGACCGCTTCAACAATCTGCCCGCGGTCAAGCTGCTGGGACAGGGCGCACCGGGCGTATCGTCCGGCCAGGCGATCGAGGTGGTGGAGCGCATCGCCGAGGAGGTGCTGCCCAGCGGCTTCAGCTACGACTGGGGGGGTGCCAGCTTCCAGGAGAAGCGTGCCAGTGGTACCTCGACCATCGCGCTCGGCATGGCGGTGATCATGGTGTTCCTGATCCTGGCCGCGCAGTACGAGCGCTGGTCACTGCCGCTGTCGGTGCTCATGGCCCTGCCGTTCGGTACATTCGGCGCGTTGGCCGCGATATGGCTGCGCGGGCTGACCAATGACGTCTACTTTCAGATCGGCCTGGTCACGCTGCTCGGACTGGCGGCCAAGAACGCGATCCTGATCGTCGAATATGCAGTGCTCAAGCGGGAGGAAGGTTTGTCCACTTCGGCTGCTGCCCTGGAAGCGGCACGCCTGCGCTTTCGTCCGATCCTGATGACCTCGCTCGCCTTCATTCTCGGCGTGCTGCCTCTGGCGATCTCCACGGGTGCCGGCGCCGGCGCGCGCCATTCGGTCGGCACCGGCGTCATGGGCGGAATGCTGGCCGCAACCTTCCTGGCCATCTTCTTCATTCCGTTGTTCTACAAGCTGATGACCGACGGCAATCTGCGCGAGCGCCGGCGCGCCGGCGAGTTGCGCGCGGAGATCGAGCACCATCGTACGCTGACCCATCAGCCAATCGAGCACCCTCATACCACTGCGTCATCCGGTCCGGCCACGCCGGGTGCCTGAATCGAGCACGCTTGCCGTGCACATGCATTCAGCATATGACGCCACTGAGCGACAGCTTGGTGCGCATTTGTGACGAATGCTGCACAAAAGTTTGCATTTCACATTACACTTGCCCCCAGCAAAAGACCTGGGGGGCGGGTCCTGATGCCGAGAATGCAACGATGAATACGCGCAAGCATGACCACGCCCGAACATGCATCCTG
>JAHCKU010000427.1 GCA_026125625.1 Burkholderiales bacterium
AGCGGGCGCTGCAAAAGCGTGTCGACAGCCGCTATGCGACCTGGGAGGAATTCGCGCAGGATCTGGTGCGCATCTTCAATCATCTGAAGACGCCCGAGCAGCCGCTGCCCGATACCGAGAAATTCAATACGCTGCGCCGGCTCCAGTTCTTTCGCAATTTTGGCGACGTGGATTTGTGGCAGGTGCTGCACATCGCCAACTGGAATCGGCTGGCGGCGGGCACGACCGTGATCCGGGAGGGCGAACCGGGGACGGCCTTCTACGTGCTCGCCTCCGGAGAGGTGCAGGTGATGCGCAACGACCACATGCTCACCGTGCTGAATGCCGGAGAGTGTTTCGGCGAGATGGCCTACCTGAGACGGCGCAGTTTCAAGCGCAGCGCAAGCATTCGCGCGAGCACGGAAGTGATCCTGATCGAGATCCGCGCCGAAGCCCTGGAAGCGGCCAGCGAAAGCTGCCGGCATTGCTTCACCGCGGCTTTCCTGGAGCTGCTGGTGACCCGTCTCGACGCTGCCGACGTGAGGCTGTCGGAGCTGCTCGAACGCAACGCCGTCGCCTGACGGGTTGTTGAAAACTGCTGCGCAGGGTCAATGCACTGATGGCGGCGCCGGCCGACAGAAACGCGCTATCATTGCTCGGCACCAGTCATCAGTCACCAGGCTTCGGGCTCGTGATCGTCAACAACATCTCGGTTCAAGAGCTGCAGCAACTCCAGGCCTCCACTTCGATCACGCTGATAGACGTACGCACCGATGCGGAGGTCGATCGTGGCGTGATCACCGGTGCGCACCACATTCCGCTTCATCTGCTGCCGGTGCGGCATGGCGAGCTCGATCCTGCTGCCACGCTCGTCGTCTACTGCCAGTCCGGTGCGCGCTCCGCACAGGCCTGCGTCTGGCTCTCGGCGCAGGGGTTTGCCGAAGTTTCCAATTTGCAGGGCGGAATCATGGCGTGGATGCGTGAGGGCAACGCTCTGGTTCATCTGTCTTGATCGGCACTTTCGTCATGGACGTTTCACCTGCTGTGCTGCCTGATCGCGAACTGGACGCGCGCGGCCTGAACTGCCCGCTGCCCATTCTGCGCACGAAGAAAGCGCTGAACGAGATGGCCGGCGGCCAAGTGCTCGCAGTGCTGGCCACCGACCCGGGATCGGTGAGGGATTTCCAGGCTTTCGCCCGACAAACCGGCCATGAATTGCTCGATTCGAGCGCCGCCGACGGCGAATACCGCTTTCTGCTGCGCAAGAAATCGTGAACATCGACCGCTTCATCATTCCGCTCGACCGTGCCCTCAGGACGTTGTTCGCGACGGCGCACAGCAGCCGACCCGATCCCGGCGGCGAGCTTCCCGAGGCGGCGCTGGACGAGACCGAACGTCGGCTGGCCGGCTCCCTGATGCGCGTCAATCACACCGGCGAAGTGTGTGCACAGGCGTTGTACGAAGGGCAGATGCTGGTTGCGCGCGACCCGCGCGTGCTGCGCCTGCTCGAGCAGGCGGCGCACGAGGAAACGGAGCATCTGGCCTGGACCGAAGGGCGGCTGAAGGAACTGGGTGCGCGCAGGAGCCTGCTCGACCCGCTCTTCTATGCCGGGTCGCTGGCGGTCGGAGCCGGCGCCGGCCTGCTCGGGGACCGCTGGAGCCTGGGTTTCCTGGCCGAGACCGAGCGTCAGGTGGAGCGGCATCTGAGCGGCCATCTGGAGCGCTTGCCGGCGGCCGACATCAAGAGTCGCGCAGTGGTCGAGCAGATGCGCAGCGATGAAGGCGGCCATGCCACGATGGCACAGCGGGAAGGCGCCGCGGCATTGCCGCTGCCGGTGAAGTTGGCGATGCGCCTGGCTGCCCGCGTGATGACCGGCACCACACGCTGGATCTAGGGATGCTTGTGCAGAGTTTCCCGAGCAGGCTGTTGCAAAACTACTAGGCTGATGCGGGGTTGCGCGGTGTCCCCTAGGCGGGCGGGCGAATTTCGTAGTCGTGCGTGATCTGGGCGGTCTTGCCCAGCATGATGGAAGCCGAGCAGTACTTCTCCGCCGACAGTGAGATGGCGCGTGACACGTGCCTGGGATCGAGGTTTTCGCCCGTGACCACGAAGTGGAAGTGGATGCGTGTGAACACCTTCGGATCCTCGGCCGCACGCTCGGCATCGATCTCGATCACACAATCCGATACCCGCTGTCGTGCCTTGCGCAGGATCGTAACCACGTCGTAAGCGGTGCACCCTCCCGTGCCCGCCAGTACCGTTTCCATCGGCCGTGGCCCGAGGTTACGGCCCCCTCCTTCTGCCGCCCCATCCATCAGGATGGCGTGACTGCTCTCCGTCTCGGCCAGAAAGCTCACCCCCTCGACCCATTTGATCCGCACTTTCATCGTCTGGCCTGGTTTGCCGTTCTGTGGCGTTTGCGCCACATCATGAGGTAAAAATCGAAGATATTCGATGCGCCGCACAAAAATAAGTTGCGCCGCCGCATCCGCTCTGGAAGAATGGTCCTCATCCGCTGCAGTGCATTTCAGGCGCCGCAGCCTAGTCTCCTCCATCCTCCTCCTTAGGTGGATTTAAGCGCAACCTTTTGGTTGCGCTTTTTTTTTGCCACTTTCGGAGCGGCTATCGCGCACGCGCGCACCCGGGCGGTTAAAGGGCTCCAATGCCATGCTCGAACAGTGGTCTTTGCACCGCAATATCGCAGTCTCTCGCCAGCCATCCGCCCAGCGTTTCATCCGGCTAAATTTTATTATATAAATCAATGTATTGTATACGAAATGCTGAATTCTTACGCAGAATACTCTAGAATGCGGGGGTTTTTGCAACGCGTGTTATAGGGGATGCAGCAGCATGGCTGAAGCACACGTCGACAAGCGACGCCGGTATTTGCTCGGTGCGGCCAGCGCCGCCGGTGGAGTTGCAGTGGTCGCCGCCGCGACGCCCTTCT
>JAHCKU010000428.1 GCA_026125625.1 Burkholderiales bacterium
GCGAGATCGCGATCAAGGCGGCGCAGACGGGCCACATGGTGCTCTCGACGCTGCACACGAACGACGCGCCCTCGACGCTCACGCGCCTCATGAACATGGGCATCGCGCCGTTCAACATCGCTTCGTCGGTGATCTTGATCACGGCTCAGCGCCTGGCCAGACGCTTGTGCCCTCAGTGCAAGCGTCCGGCGGAGATCCCCAAGGAAGCCATGCTGCGTGCCGGCTTCAAGGAAGAGGAATTGGATGGCAGCTGGACGCCGTACATGCACGTCGGCTGCGATCACTGCAAGAACACCGGATACAAGGGCAGGGTGGGCATTTACCAGGTCATGCCGATCAGCGATGAGATCAATCGCATCATCATGACCAATGGCAATGCCATCGACATTGCAGATCAGGCTCGGCGCGAGGGGATCCGCGACCTGCGGCAATCCGGGCTGCTGAAAGTCAGGCAAGGAATGACGTCGCTGGAAGAAATCGAAGCAGTAACCAACGAGTAGCAGGAGGTCGGACTATGGCAGCAGCAACTGTATCAGCCGCGCGACGCGACGTACGCGAGTACATGTTCGCCTGGGAGGGCCGCGACCGGTCCGGCAAGCTGGTCAAGGGCGACATGAAGGCGAGCGGCGAGGCCGTCGTACAGTCGACCCTGCGCCGGCAGGGCATCAATGTCCTGAAGGTCAAGCGCCAGCGTTCCGGCTTCGGCGGCAAAATCACGGAAAAAGACATCACCTTGTTCACCCGGCAGCTGGCGACCATGATGAAGTCCGGCGTGCCACTGCTGCAAGCCTTCGACATCGTCGGCAAGGGCCACGCCAATCCGGCGGTCGGCAAGTTGCTGCTGGATATCAAGACCGAGGTGGAAACCGGGAGCTCGCTGAATCAGTCCTTCCGCAAGCATCCGCTGTACTTCGACGCACTGTTCTGCAACCTGGTGGCCGCCGGCGAGGCCGCCGGTATCCTCGACAGCCTGCTCGACCGCCTGGCCACGTACAAGGAAAAGATCCTCGCCATCAAGGGCAAGATCAAGTCCGCGCTGTTCTACCCGATCGCGGTGATCGTGGTGGCGTTCATCATCACCGCGGTGATCATGATCTTCGTGATTCCTGCGTTCAAGGATCTGTTCAGCAGCTTCGGCGCGGATCTGCCCGGACCGACCTTGTTCGTGATGGCCGTATCCGACTACTTCGTCAAGTACTGGTGGCTGATCTTCGGCTCCATCGGCGGCGGGCTGTGGTTCTTCTTCTACAGCTGGAAACGCTCGAAGAAGATGCAGGCATTCATGGATCGCAGCTTCCTGCGCCTGCCGATCTTCGGCGACATCATCCGCAAGGCCACCATGGCGCGCTGGACCCGCACGCTCTCCACCATGTTCGCGGCCGGTGTACCGCTGGTGGAAGCACTGGAATCGGTAGGTGGGGCCTCGGGCAACTATGTCTACGTGACAGCCACCAAGAAGATCCAGCAGGAGGTGAGCACCGGCACCAGCCTGACCGTGGCGATGCAGAACAGCAACGTGTTCCCGAGCATGGTGGTGCAGATGGTGGCCATCGGCGAGGAATCGGGATCGCTCGATCACATGCTTGGCAAGGTCGCCGACTTCTATGAGCAGGAAGTGGACGATGCGGTCGAGGCCTTGTCCAGCCTGATGGAGCCGATCATCATGGTCGTGCTCGGCACCCTGATCGGCGGCCTGGTGGTGGCGATGTACCTGCCGATCTTCAAGATGGGTCAGGCCATCTGAGGCACGTCGACCGCAAACGCAACGCCTCGGGCGTGCGGACGCAAGCGCAGGCTTGCGCCCGCGCGCCCGAGTCCCTTTCCGATTTCATCCTATGCCCGCGCTCCTGACCGAACCGGCTGTATTTCCCTGGTTGTGCCTGCTGCTGGGCCTGCTGGTTGGCAGCTTCCTGAACGTCGTGATTCATCGCTTGCCGATCATGCTTCAGCGCGAGTGGCGCACCCAGGCGGTGGAGGTGCTCACGGATTGGGCTGGTGAGCCCGGCGCACCGGAGCCGGCCAGGGGGCTGAAAGGCGCACTCGAACGACTCGCACAGAGTCTCCAGGCACTGCCCCGATATACGCTGGTCGTGCCACGCTCCGCCTGTCCGGCGTGCAAGGCCCCGATCGGTGCCTTGCACAATATCCCGCTGTTGAGCTACATCGCCCTGCGCGGGCGCTGCGCCAAATGCAGGCATCGCATCGGCGTGCGCTACCCGCTGGTGGAGCTGGCCACTGGCGTGCTGTCGGGCCTGATCGGGTGGAAGTTCGGGTTCTCCGCGGCAGCCGCGGCGGCGCTGATCTTCACCTGGGCCATGATCGCCGCCGCAGTGATCGATCTGGATACGCAGCTGTTGCCGGACGACATTACCCTGCCGATGGTATGGGCTGGCCTGCTGTTCAATCTGTTCGGGGTGCTTGCGCCGCTCCAATCGGCGCTGATCGGAGCGATGGCCGGCTATCTCTCCCTGTGGGCCGTATACTGGTTGTTCAAGTTGACCACTGGGAAAGAAGGCATGGGTTACGGCGATTTCAAACTGCTCGCCGCGATCGGCGCGTTCCTGGGCTGGCAGATGCTGCCGGTGGTGATCCTGCTGTCCTCCCTGGTCGGCGCCGTGGTCGGCATCTGCCTGATCCTGTTCGCCGGGCGGCAGCGGCAGGTGCCCATTCCCTTCGGTCCCTACCTCGCCGCCGCCGGTCTGCTGGCCTTGTTCTTCGGTCCCGAGATCAACCACACCTATCTCCGGTTCCTGTAGTCGTGGCGTTGGTCGTCGGGGTCACGGGCGGAATAGGCAGCGGCAAGACCACGGTTGCCCGCCTGTTTCAGCAACGCGGGGCGACGGTGGTAGACACCGACGAGATCTCGCACGAGCTGACCCGCGCACACGGTGCCGCCATGCCCGCCATTCGCG
>JAHCKU010000429.1 GCA_026125625.1 Burkholderiales bacterium
CCGGGGCAGGCTTCGCCGGGGCGACGATGAAACCAGGGGCAGGTCAGCGATAGACCATCACCGGTATTTTCGAGTGGGTCAGGACCTTGGTGGTCTGGCTGCCCAGCACCAGGCCGGCGAGACCGGAGCGGCCGTGTGACGCCATGAAGATCAGATCACACTTCTTCTTGCGGGCTGCTTCCACGATGGCTTCCCACGGGGCAATGCTGGTCAGATAGTAGGACTCGTATTTCACCCCTGCCGCCGCCGCCTGCTTCTCGATGTAGGCAAGGTGCTTCTTGGCTGCCTTGCGCGCATTGACCTCGAATTCCTCCTGCGACAGGAGGTTCGGCGGAACGTACTCGCTGTACATCATCGCGCGGTAGTCCTCGGGCGAGAAGAACCCGACTACGCTCGCTCCGGTCGATTTCGCGAATTCGATGCCGCGCTTGATCGCCTTCTTCGACAGGTCCGACCCGTCGGTCGGCAGCAGGATCTTCTTGAACATCGTGATCTCTCCTATGGAAGCCCTGAACCAATATCACGCGATACCGGCGGATTTGATCGGGTGCATGGTCCAGCAAAGTCTGCCGCATGTGCGCGCATCCTGCTTGACTCAGATCAAGTACCGCCCCGGCCGGTATCCGTCTCGCCGGCAATACCCGGTATTGCCACGGACTGGGCAGCCATCCAATCACCGACCATGCCCACTTTGACACGACAGCGGTGATTGCTTTAGCGTTGGCGCGACGCTTCCGCCAACACCATCCCCCATACCTCGATCTTCTCCCATCATGCCATCGAGTCGACGCAACCTGACGCAAACGAGTACGCCGCTGATATCACCTTTGCGCCGCCGCCTGCTGGCCGGTGCCGCCGCCGGTGCTTCGCTGGTCGCGGCTGCCCCGTTGCGCGCCCAGCCACAGCCGATCCGCGTGGGCGTGCCGACGGCATTGAACACCGCGGCCGGCCGCGACACGGTCGACGCAGTGCAGATGGCCATCGACGAGATCAACGTCCAGGGTGGACTGCTCGGGCGGCAGCTGGAGGCGGTGGTCGCCGACGAGACACTGGACCCGGCGACGGGGGCGGCGGTGATGCGGACACTCACCGCGGAAACCAAGGTGGACGTGCTGATCGGCGGTCATACCAGCGGGATCACGCTGGCACAGCTGCCGGAAGTGGCCGATGCCGCCATCCCGTATCTGAGCATCGGCGGTGCCTCGCCGGCGATCACCCAGCGCGTGCTGGAAGACTACGAGCGCTTCAAGTACGTGTTCCGTGTGCACCCGATCAACGCCGGCCATCAGGCACGCGCGCTGATGGAGTTCATCGCCGGTTTCGTGGTCGGAGAGATGCGCTATACCCGGCTCGCGCTGGTGGGAGAGGACGCCGGATGGGTCAGGGAACTGCTGCCGATTCTGAGCAGGAACGCGACCGCGGCCGGCGCGGAAGTGCGCCTGACGGAAGTGTTCGACGATGCCACCACCGATTTCGCCCCATTGTTGGCGAAGATCCACGGCAGCGCCGCGCATTTCGTCGTGACCCTGTTCGCGCAGGCCGCCTCCGAGGCGTTCGTCAGCCAGTGGGTGGCGAGCGGCGTGCCGGCGCTCATCGGCGGCATCGACGCGCGGAGCGCGGAAGCGGACTTCTATGCGCGCGTGCAGGGCGATGCGCTGGGGCAGATCGTGGCCGGCTTTGCCGTGCGGGCGCCGATCACCACGCATACGCTGCCGTTCTGGGATGCGTTCGTGGCCAGGACCGGCCGCAGTGGTCCAAGCCATATCGCCCTGGGTGCCTATGACGCGATGCACGTCTATGCTGCCGCGGTTCAGCGCGCCGGAACCACGGCGGCGCCGGCGCTGGTCGCGGAGCTGGAGAAGACCGATCATCCCGGCGTGAACGGACGCATCCAGTTCGACGAGCATCATGACGTCAGGGTCGGGCCGGGACTGAGCAATCTGCTGTTCGTGCAGTGGCAGGAGAAGGGGGAGCGCGTGGTGCTGTGGCCGCGCGAGCTGCGCAACGGCAAACCCTTCGTGCCGCCGGTGCGCCGGCGTCCCTGAGTCGTGCCCATGGCTTGACTGCAGGCGCATTCGCTCTGCACCATTCTCGCTGCATCCTCTGCACCGTAGCGCCCGATTCGAATAACGTCCAACCCGATGCCCGTGCCCACGCCCCTTACTTTTCGTCTGCTGCGTCTGCTGGCCGACGGCGAGTTTCATTCCGGCGAGGAACTGGCGCGGCGCGTACGCATGTCGCGCAGCACGGTGTGGAAGGCACTGCAAGGCGTGGAGGAATGGGGCGTGACCTTGTTCAAGGTCAACGGTCGCGGCTATCGCCTGGTGAACACCGTGCAGTGGCTGGATGCCGATTGCCTGCGTCCGCACCTGGGTGGAGCGGCCGACTCGCTGCGTGTCGAGATCATCGACACCGTGGACTCGACCAACACGCTGCTGCTGCGCCGGGCATTGGCCGGCGAGCCGGGCGGCCTGGTGGTGGCTGCAGAGGTGCAGACGCATGGGCGCGGGCGGCGGGGAAGAGCCTGGCACGCGGCCCTGGGCGGCAGTCTGACGTTCTCGCTGCTGTGGCGCTTCGAGCAGGGGGCGGGCGCGCTCGGCGGGCTGAGCCTGGCGGTGAGTGTGGCCCTGCTGAGGGCGCTGCGAGAGCTGGGCGCGGACCAGGTCGGGGTGAAGTGGCCCAACGATGTCCTGTGGCGACATCAGAAGCTCGCCGGCATATTGATCGAGCTCGAAGGCGATGTCATGGGGCCGAGCGTGGCGGTGATCGGCGTCGGCCTGAACCTGCTGCTGCAGCCACGGGTGCGCCATCGCATCGACCAGGCGGTGTGCGATCTCGCTTCGATGGGTGTGCACGCCGAGCGCAACCAGGTGCTGGGGTGCATCCTGGCGCATCTGTCGCAGGT
>JAHCKU010000043.1 GCA_026125625.1 Burkholderiales bacterium
GCACGGGAATGCGCAGCGTCCCAACGCACCAGATCGAGCCACAGCCGCTGCGCGAAGTCGAGGTCTGCCGAAGCGCGCCGTGCATTCACCGCCGCACGCACCGCCGCGGGCGTGCTGTCGACGAAAAAGCCGTCGTAGATCCCGGCGGCGATGCCGTCCATGCCGATATCCTCGATCCTCTCGCGCATCGCCTGTACGGCAGCGTCGGGATCACCGTCCGCCAGCATGCTGCTGTCCATGTAGACGACCCCGCACACCCGATCCGGCGCCTGACCGAAAGCCTCCGACACGATGCGGCAGCCCATGCTGTGGCCGACCAGGACCACCTGTTTCAGGCCGAGGTGGTCGATGGTCGCGTTGACCGCAGCGGCCAGCGCCTGGATCGTCGCCTCGCGCGGCGCGGCGGAAGCACCGTGTCCGGGCAGATCGACCGCCACGCAGCGATTGCGCTGCGACAGCACGGGCAGCTGCTCCTTCCAGTCCGACAGCGAGCAGGTGAAGCCGTGGATGAACACGATCGCGAGGTCACCGCGACCGGTGTCGACGAGGTTCAGCGGTGCACTCGACATTCGTGCTCCTGCCAGGTTGTTGCCAAACTACTGCGCGGGGTTGATGCGAGGTTGTGCGAGTTCACGCTCGCTCACACTGCCAGGAAGCCGCCGTCCACTGGCAACTCCGCGCCCGTGATGTACGATGCTTCGTCCGAGGCCAGGAACAGCATGGCGTAAGCTGCCTCCTCCGCCGTGCCCGCGCGCCGCAGCGGGATGCCGCTGATCACTTTCTCGCGCAACGCAGGATCGCCCGAGGTCTGCGAGGTGCGCATCGGCGGCATCATGCCCGGGTGCACCGAATTCACGCGGATGCCCTTGGGACCGTACTGCACGGCCGCGGACTTGGTCATCACGCGAATCGCGCCCTTGGCGCCGTTGTAGCCCATGTGCACGAACTCCTGGCCGATCACGCCAGAGATCGAGGACAGGTTCACGATCGAGCCGCCGCCGGTCTTTTCCATCTCGGCGATCGCGACCTTCATGCCGAGGAAAGTGCCGCGCGCGTTCACCGCCATCAGGCGGTCGAAATGGGCCACGTCCATGCGATCCTGCAACGCACCGCTGATGCCGGCGTTGTTGACCAGCACGTCGAGACGGCCGTAGCGCTGCAGCGTCTGCTGCATGGCCTGCTGCCACTGCTGCTCGTCGGAAATATCCAGGCGCACGAACATGGCATCGCCTCCCGCGGCCACGATCGCCTCCGTCACCGCCCTGCTCTCCTGCTCCAGGATGTCGGCCGCCACCACCTTGGCACCCTCACGGGCAAAGAGCTTCGCCGCAGCCTCTCCCATGCCCGCCGCAGCGCCGGTGATCAGCGCCACCTTGTTCTTGAGTCGCATGGTCTCCTCCTTCCTATGTCTTTGTGTGGGGAGATGGTGCCATGGAGGAGGATGGGATGCATCTGGCCGAGGGTATGGATGGAGAGTGCGGCAAACCCGCCTTCGATAACCAGCGTTGTCGGACGCAAGTGGCGCCACCGCCCGCATGCGATGTCCAGGATGTCTCTGTGTCTACCACTGAATTCAAAGGATCAGTCGATTCTTCACCACAGTGGTACGATGCGTTCATGATCGATTGGTCCACATGTCCAGCGGTAGAACGCGACCTGGAGCGCGTAAGTGGCGCGTGGGTATTTGCGGGGACACGAGTGCCCGTTGCCGCTTTGTTCGAGAATCTTGAGGGTGGCGCGCAGATCTCCCAGTTCGTCGAATGGTTTCCGGGCGTCACCCTTGAGCAGGTTCGCGCCGTGTTGGAGCACGCTGCACGGAGTGCGCTCGCCCCTGCATAAGTGCGAGTTCTCTTCGACCAAGGAACCCCCGCGCCCCTGCGTCAATTATTGACGCATCACGAGGTCGTTACTGCGTACGAGCGTGGATGGTCGCGGCTTAAGAACGGTGAGTTGCTTCGCGCTGCAGAGGCCGACGGCTTCACCGCGTTCGTGACAACAGATACGAATCTGAGATACCAACAAAATCTTGGTTCCCACCGCATCGCCATTGTCGTCCTGACAACCACCAGTTGGCCCCGCATCCGGCAGAGCGCTGAGATGATTATCCAAGCCCTCAACGCCGTAACCCCGGGAAGCTACACTGAAGTGGATTTCCCATGATTTAAGGCGGAGCATTGTAGTAAGCGTCTACACGCTTGCCGTTGAATATTCGTAGTGCGCGGGCGCATGTCCTGCACTTACCAACAGATACCCGCCAATCGCGAAGAGTGGACGGACTGTCTATATCTTCGTTCCAGCCGCCTTGCCTGGTGCATAAAACCTATGACCCGCCCAATTGTGATGCTGAGGTCTCGCCCCGGGCCACCTTACGGACGACGCATCGAGTTTATCCCGGCCTTGCTGGTTCGGTTCCTCTCAAGGCTTCGCTGACTACTGCGCCGTGCGGTGAAGTTACCGCCGTCACAACATACTTATACGGCCAAAGAACGACGAGGATCGCAAGAATCGCAATAGCGGCAATCAACAGGATAAGTTGGCTGCCAAGTTTGGTGCTGCCGATCCAGACACCAATGACTGCGCCAACGATTGCGCCGATTGACTCACGCGTCTGTGAGTAGCCACAGAAGCCGCCAACAACTCCCGCGATGAGCATCGCGATGCTGTGGCGATGGATGCCGTCGCTGCGTCGGCGAACTTGCTCGAGCGTCTCGCCAGGCAAAACCAGGATTTCTCCCCTCGTGCGACGGCAATAGCGGTCGTGGCCGGCGAAGAATCCGCTGCCGACGATCCGCTCACACTCGAGACAGTAGTACTTGGACATCGCATTCGGTCTTCCGCGACCCGAAGAATAGATGTTACTGAGTTGCGACGGTTCGTGGTGTCTTTTGTGTGAGGCTGACGCTCCCACAAATTGGGGACACGTTCATCCATCTAAGCCAATGGTATTTCAAAGTGATTCGGACTGTCAAAGTCCAACTCAGAGTGCATCCGCCGTCGGTTGTATCCTGCAGCGCGCAGCGCAACTCCTGCGGTGATCGAAACGTCGTTCGTCCATAGAACTCGTCTTCGTTGGCACGGTGATTGCGCTCGACTTTGCAATTGTGGCGATGATGCGTGCTACGGCGAAGGCGTACAGCAGTGCTACGAGCTCTCTGGTAGGCATGGATCGCAGTGCTGCAAAAGATGCCTTGGCGACGTTCCTGGCGGGAAAGACGCTGGGTGCTAACCAGATCGACTTCGTGAACCTGATCGTCGATCACCTGACCGAGCATGGCGTCGTCCCGCCCGATCGACTCCATGAATCCCCGTTCACCGACCTTACGCCACACGGACCGGAGGGCTTGTTCTCTTCAGGTCAACTCGATGAGCTGATGCAGACACTGGAGGCTGTCCGGGCGACGGCCGTGGCGGCGTGAGAGTTGCCTAAAGTCCCGAGAGCTTCAGACCATTTTCTAGCAGCGGCTCGCCTACTTTCTCCCTGCTCGTTCGAGCATGTTGCAAAATCAATCGTCGGAAGAAGGCAGGCGAATGATCACTGCGCGCTCTGCCACGGTCGAGCCGGTGTTCGGGAGCTGCGGCACAACAAGGGGCTGAACCGTTTCACGTTGCGCGGACGCTCGAAAGCGGATGGCAGCGGAAGCTGTACTGCATGGTGTACAACATCGAGAAGCTCGGGCACCATGGATACGCGATATAGGTGTGGGAGATGCCGTGACTCGACTGTTCGTTCTTGCTTGCCTTCTGACGATTTCGCTCTGTGAAGCGAATGCCCAGAACTACACCATCTCGGTAGATGGGGAGCAATTCACCAAGAGGTTCGTTGGTAAACCTCCGGGTGGCGACAAGCTAATTGAATATGTTCGCGAAGCTGAATCCTTCGAGAAATGGACGAAATTGATTGGCTTTCGTTACCAGCAGTTGCCTCGCATCCAGAATGATCCGATAAAGTTTGTATCTACTGTGGCTCAGCTTGTGAAGGCTTCCAATCCAGACGCACAGGCGAGGATAATCATCAACGATGAGAAAGAGGAGGCACTTCTCGACTTTGTAACCTGGCCTCCGGACGGGTCGTACATAGAATTTAACGTGTTTCGCTACGCACGTAGTACGGATGGAAACGCTGTTGTATCACTACAACTAGCCTATCCTTCACAGACCGATCGGCCGAAGAAGTCGATAAGTTTAAGCGATTGCGTGAGTCTTGGATCAATCAGGCGATTGCATTCAACATGGAGATCGTCCATGCTGAAATTGCACAATAGCTGCAGAAGGCATAACCCCGCGCTGTAACCGACAGTCGTCAGCAGCTGAGCGCGATCGTTGGGCCATTCAAAAGAGAAGCAGAAGGAGTTCATATGAATCTTGGGGCTGCTCGCGTGTTCGTCCGAGACTTTGCAGAAGCAAAGGCGTTCTATTCCCAACGCTTGGGGCTGACAGTCGAAGCAGCAGACGAAGAGCATGGCTTCTGCATGTTTGACACCGGTGCCGCAAAGCTGATCATCGAGACTGTTGGTAACGAAGACAAAGAGGGTCAGGAGCTTGTAGGTCGCTTCACCGGGCTCTCCTTTCCGGTTGAAGACATTCAATCCACGCATCGCCAACTTTGCGCCGTCGGCGTGGAATTCAGCGGCGCTCCGGAACAGCAGTATTGGGGCGGTTGGCTTGCAACATTCATAGACCCGTCAGGCAATGGTCTTCAGCTCGTTCAGGAACCGGCCCAACAAACTTCTGCATGCCGCTAGCTTAGGAAGGCAAAATCACCCAGTACTCGGCTCAGCCTGTTTACAAAGGTAAGGGCTTTGTTCCTTCAGCAATTGCCATTCGGGCGCATAGCCCTGGTGAGTCCACCGCCACCGTAGAGATTTGGTAGTTCAGATGACCCGATGCAGACCCGAATCACGCGCCCATATCGGCGCCGTAGAGGCGGGCCGTGTTCTTGCCAGCTTTCTTTGCGCAATACAGCGCCTGGTCGGCGCATTCCACCAGCCGGTCGGCTTGCTGCCCATGCGCCGGCCCGCATGAGATTCCGACACTCAGCCCGATGGAGATGCAGGCTGTATCGACGGCGAACGGCATCGCTATTTCGGCAATCAGCCGCTGTGCCAGTCCAATGGCGCCCGCGCCATCCAGCCCGTCGGACAGCACCGTGAATTCGTCCCCGCCAAGGCGGAACACACGATCCGAGTCACGTAGGGAAGCCTGTAGGCGCACGGCGGTTTCGCGCAGTACCGTATCGCCCACCGCGTGCCCGAGCGTGTCATTGACCTGTTTGAAACCATCCAGATCCATGTAGAGCAGCGCGAATTTTTCGCCTCCCTGGCGTGCCCGTTGGATGGCCAGATCCAGACAGGCGAAAAAGGAGGCGCGGTTCGGGAGACCGGTCAGGTCATCCACCTCGGCAAGATGCTTCAACCGCGCCTCCAGCTGCTTACGATGCCCGATGTTGCGCACCGAGACGACGTAGCCATCGGGCCGGCCGGTGTTGCGGTCCTGCGTGAGCCTGATCGAGGCTTCGATCCATACCCAGGAGCCATTCTTGTGGCGCTGGCGAAGCTCGGTGCGGCCAATCTTCAGGCGGCCAGCCCTTATCTCCTGCATCATCGCCATGAACGCCGGCGCATCATCGGGATGGGTCACTTCGATGGCCTTGCGACCGACAAGCTCTTCCGGCGCATAGCCGAGCAGATCCTCGACCGAGGGCGACACGTACAGGCGGACGCCATCGAGGTTGCCTCGTACGATGGTATCGGTCGCCGCCTCCGTCAGCAGCCTGAAGCCGCTTTCCCGGCGCAGGGCCCCCTGCGCCAGGTCGAACAGCCGCAGCTGCTCCTGCGCAAGCGCGGCAAGCTGCTCGAACTGGCGCAGCTCGCTTGCGCCGAACGCCCTGGACGAGGGGCCGAACAGGGAAAACCAACCAGCGTCGCCGTCACCGAACGGGATGGAGGCCAGCGGGCAGCCGCCCTCGGCAGGCAAGCCTGCATCACTTGCATCTGCCTGTGCGGCGGATGCCGGCCCGACGGCATGCCAGACCTTATCCGTGCCTCGAACCCGAATAGTCGCCGCAGCCACTCCGAACATGTGGCAAGCCACGCCACACAGCAGATCGAAACGCAGGCTCGACAGATCGACCGCCTCCATGCCGCCTGCAGGCGCGTACATGCTGGCGTCACCATCTGAAGCGTCAATGGTCATTTCCGCGATTTCTCGCTGCTGTCGGATAAGCTCGCACTGCGGTAGTTCTTTCGATTGAGGGGCCGCCATTTTACGGAGAAGCGGCAAGGTCCCTAAGATGCATCACGCACAGAGGAAACGACGGGGAAAACACACAGCTACCATACCCCATCGGGATACCCGGTAAACTGAGATCGACATCGAGCCGAACACCGCGCAGATCGTATGGCTTCGGGAAGAAAGCCGCGGTTTGTCTGGGAGGGGACCATGAGGGCAGAGGCTGCGACCGCGAAGCTATCGCGACCCAGGCTGTACGACATCGTATGGCGAGAGCGGCTGTTCGAGCGGCTGGATGCGTTGCGCCGCCACCCGGCGATCTGGATCGCCGGACCGCCGGGCGCCGGTAAGACTACGCTTGCGGCGAGCTGGCTCCAGGCACGCGACGAGCGCGAGGTCTGGTACCAGATGGACGCGGGAGACGAGGACGTCTCCACCTTGTTCCTGCATCTGCGTGACGCGATCCGGCGGCGTAGCCCGCGCGCCCGACCGCTGCCGTTGCTCACCCCAGAATACCTGAGCGACCTCGACGGTTTCAGCCGCCGCTTCTTCCGCGGCTTCTTCGAGCGCCTCGGACCATCAGGTGTGCTGGTACTGGATCAACAGCGTGAGCCCCTCACAGGCACCACGCTGCATGCCGTTCTGCATACGCTTATCGCGGAGATTCCACCGGATGCCACGCTGCTCGTTCTCAGCCGCAGCCAGCCGCCGCCGGATCTGGCGCAACATCTCGCGAATCGCTCCTTGGTGGTGATCGGCTGGGACGAACTGCGCTTCACGCTGGAGGAAACACGGGCAGCCGTTGTTGCACATCCGAACGCCAACGCGGTGCTGCCGGCGCTTCATGCGCGCTCCGATGGCTGGCCTGCCGGGCTGACGCTGATGCTCGAGCGGCTGCGGCGGGGCGAGATGCTGCCCGACACCATTGATGTGGGCAGCTGTGAAGCCACCTTCGAGTACTTCGCCGCCGAGGTCTTCGCTTCCACGCCGCAAGCGGTTCAGGGGATTCTGCTCCAGCTCGCGATCCTGCCGCTGGTCACCACCACATTCGCGGAAGAGCTTACCGGCACAGCGGGCGCCGAACGTCTGCTCGAGACGCTGCACCGGCGAAATCTGTTCATCCATCGCCACCCTGGTACAGAGCCGGTCTACCAGCTGCACACGCTGTTTCGCGAGTTTCTGCTCGCAAGAGGACGGGCCGAGCTGACTACCGCGGAACGTGCTGCACTCATGCTGCGCGCAGCAAACTTGCTGGAGAAAGCCGGCTTGGCCGAGCAAGCCTTCGCGCTCACCGCGGAGGCAGGCAAGTGGGAAGCCGCCACTCGTATTGTGCTATCCACGGCGCACGCATTGTTCACCGAGGGACGCTGGCGCACGTTGCAGGACTGGATCACACGCTTTCCCGAAGTCACGATGAACGCACAGCCGTGGCTGCGCTATTGGTTCGGTATGTCCCAATACCAAACCGACCAGACCGGCTCACGTGCGACCCTGGCACTGGCCTACGACGGGTTCGAGTCGCGAGGCGATACGACTGGCCAGATGCTCACGGCGGCCGCGATCCTCACCGGCTTCTACTTCGAGTACGTGGACTGGACCGCAGCGGACCGCTGGATTGAGCGGCTCGCGACGCTGATGCAAGACACGCCAGCGCTACCAACCCGCGAGCTGGAACTGTCGGTGTACTCGGCACTCTTGTACGGCATGTCGATCCGCCAGACCGCTCACCCGATGTTCGGGACCTGTATCGATCGTACCGTGGCGCTCCTGCGCGAGGACGCCGAAGTCAACGCGCGGGTGCAGGCAGGGATGGCGATCACCGGGCCGGTGGCCTGCATGCTCGGGGCCTTCGAGCTGTTCCGCGAAACACGCGCGCTGCTCACACCATTTCTTACCGATCCGCGACTTTCCGAGCTCAACCGCGCCTGCTGGCACATGACCTGCGGTGCGAAATTGTCCTTGGATTGCGACTACGAGGATGCGTATCGGGAGCTCGAGAAAGGCGCCCATCTCGCGCGAGAGGCGAACCTGCGCCAGCTCGAGTTTCTCAGTCACCATTTCGAAGGTCTGCACGCGGCGTGCTACTTCGATCTGGAGCGGGCGCAACGCGCTTTCGAGCGTGCCCGTGCCAAGGTCGATCTGGCTAACCCGCTGCAGCGCGCGTACGCGACTTGGGAACAGACGGTTCTGGCCTGCGCACAGGGGGACGCTTCTATGGCACTCGAAAGCGCGCGCCAGGCAAAGGCCATCGGAGATCGGATCGGATCGGCTGCACATCGCATCATCGGCTCTGTATTCGTCAGTGGTACGCTGGTTCTTTCAGGGGAGTTCGACGAAGCCGAGGCCATCGCTCATGAAGCGTTGCACTATGGCCGACTGCAGCGCGTACCCACCTGGGAAGCGACCTTGATGCTGGCGCTCGCCTGGTCACGCCATGAACGAGGTGATCGTGCCGGCGCCAGACCACAACTTGCCGCCGCCCTGGCTCGCGGCAGGGACGGCAGTGCTGCATATTTCCGCTGGCTGCTGCTCGGCGCCCGGCGAATGTTCGAGCTCGCACTCCGAGAACAGATCGACGTCGGTCAAGTCCGCAGTCTGATCCGACGATTCCGCTATTCGCCGGGCGATGCTCTACTCGAGGACTGGCCCTGGCCGATCAAGATCTACACGCTCGGGCGTTTCGAAGTACAGCTCGACGACAAGCCTCTGGTGTTCGAGCGCAAGGCGCCGAAAAAGCCCCTCGCGCTTCTGCAATGTCTGATCGCGCACGGTGGAAGCGAGGTGCCGGATCACGTGCTCGAGGATTGCCTATGGCCCGACGCGGACGGCGACGAGGCTCACCGGCGCCTCACACTGACGTTGCATCGGCTGCGCCAGATGCTGCGCGATAGCGACGCGATCAACATGCAGGCGGGCAAGTTGAGCCTCGCGCGGGACCGAGTCTGGGTCGATTCGCTGTGCCTGCAACGGGCGCAGGATATCGACGCACCGCAGCATGCCTCGCTCTTCGAGCGCGGCGAATTCCTTGCCCGCGAGGCCGAGGAGCCGTGGATGCTGCCGGTCCGGGAGCGTCTGCGGCAACTACGCCATGCTCGTCCGGCATCCGTCCACAAAACCGCTATCTGAAACCGAAAAGAAACCTCGCTCTCCATAGACTGCTTCCCGCCGGACGCCGCGTCCGGAATTGGTCAACCAGAGAAACCAGGAGAACGATATGAAACGTTTCAAAGCGTTGCACCGAGCGCTCACCATGGGAGCAGCTTTCATCGTCTGCGGTGTGGCACAGGCGCAGGACTGGAAGCCCGTAGGGGAGTTCGGTTGGCTCGGCGTGGGCAAGACCTACGAAGTGGAGAAGGGTCACTACTATTGGGTAGGCGAATTCAGCGGCACCTTCTTCAGCGACAAAGGACAAGGCAGTCTGTTCCACAAGGCAGGCGTCAAGTGCCCTGCACACTTCGATCTGGACACGAACACGAAGCGGGCGACCGCGGGAGGCTACTGCATCGTCACCGACGGTGAAGGCGATCAGGCCTATCTATCCTGGCAGAACAAGGGGGACGGCCGTGACGGTATCGGGACATTCAATTTCACTGGCGGCACTGGAAAGTACAAGGGCATCAAAGGGAGCAACAACTTCACATCGCTCATTCAAGTAAATTGGCCGGACGGCACGAGCTCCGGCTTCGCCACCTGGAACAAGTGAGCTGGGAAGGGTCTCCCCTGTCTCGCTACTGCAGGGGTGACCTGACTCGCGGGCGTGGCTGCTGTAACACGGCGGATACCGACACGGTGCCGGCAAGGCCCGGGACGTAGTCTTCTATTGAACCGGCTGGCGGCTCACGTCGGATACCAGAGCTTTACTTCACCAGCGGCGTTGGGGGTACGCGCGAGTTCGCTTGCCGCCGCGCGATAGATTTTGGCGATGAATGGCGGGTCATGGCGATCGAGAAAGTGATGGATACGCGGCAGTGTCGCCACAAAGCTCTCGGCAAGCTCCGGCATTGGCGCCTTGCCGATGACCACCAGCAGACCGACGCGATAGCGGATGACTGCTTCGCGCTCGTTGACTTTGTGCCGGATGCGTTGATCGTGTGTGATGGCGATACGGCCCGTCGTCCCGCAGTATTCGAGCCAGGTCTCGTCAGTGCCATCGGGAGGAAACACGTCGTGGTGACGCACAACGTCGAGGCCAGCTGCGGCAAGGGTCGCGGGAAACTGCTTCCCGAGGTCGCGATCGGTAAAGAAGCGTCGGCTCAAGCGGCCCGTTCGTACAATACGGCCTCTTCGACCTCTTCGGGTGCAAGATCGTAGTCGGCCGCAACGTCTTCGACCGATTCGCCCGCGTCGATGCGCTGGGCGATCGCGCTGGTCGTAACACCCGCGCGCAGGATCACGGGCCGACCGAATGCGATCGCCTGATCGATGGCAATCGGCCGTTGCGGTCCCGCCCTCGGTCGAAAGGTAGGGGTACAGGCGCACGGGGAATTTCCAGTCATCCCACTCGACCCGCTTCAGGTGCTCCTCCAGCATCCGGCGCATGGCGAGCTGCCCCGAGGCTGACAGATTGGTGAGCTTTCCGTATTGATCGAGAAACACCTGACCGGCGGCCGTGCATAGATCTTTGCTTAGAAGCAGTCGTTCGATCTTGAACTCCCGCTCCGCGTATCGGATCGCTTCACGGACCTGCTTGATCGCGACCCCGTGGTCCGTGCGCAGGGACCGTAACACGTGCGCCTCGACCAGATTGTAGAACGAGAGCAGGAGCGGCTGACTGGAGGCCGGACGGATGAGCGGCTTGAAACGCGCCGTCGAATCGCCTCGGGGATATTCGCGCCCGACCACCCACGAGCGCAAGGTCGCCGCGGGCAGCTTGAGATAGCGGACGGCCTCCGTCAGGCCGTAGGCTGGCCGGTCACGCGTGTCGAATGTCTGAGTTCCCACGAGGTATGCTTTCCTGAAGGGAACATTGTAGTCGGTCATCCTGCCCGCCGGGGGACTGCAGTTTTGCCGGTGATAACGATTTTCTAGTGCGCACTATTTCAGCGCGACTTTCGGAGCCTGGAAATGTCTCCGCGACCCATCCTCTACGGCTTGGCCCGCAGCGTCTACACGCGGATCGCTCGCCTTGCTCTCGAAGAGAAGAGCGTCGATTACGCCTTGGAGGAGGTCGAGATCTTCAGCGCCGCCGGCGTGCCGGAGCAGCATCTCGAACGCCATCCCTTTGGGCGGATACCCACCTTCGTTCACGGTACGTTCCGTCTCTACGAGACCGTCGCGATCACCCGCTACATCGACGAAGCATTCCCAGGTCCATCTCTGCAACCGGCTGAGCCAGAGACACGAGGCCAGATGACCCAGATCATGAGCGTGTTGGATGCCTATGCATACCGGCCCATGATCTGGGGTATCTTCGTGCAGCGCGTGGTCGTTCCTCAGAACGGCGGAACACCGGACGAATCGAAGATTACCGAATCGATGCGAACGGCCAGGACATGCGTCAAGGCTCTGGAAGCATTGCAGAGTAGTCATCAGTTCCTCGCGGGCGATCAGCTCAGCCTTGCCGATCTACACGCCACACCGATGTTTCTGTACTTGCGCCTGACACGGGAAGGTAATGAGCTGATCGAGTCGCATCCTCGATTGGCTCTTTGGCTAGCCCATATGGCAGCTCGCCCTAGTATCGAACGCACACGCTCGGTCTACGAGCGATAGCCATACATTTGTAGAAACCATCATGCCGGCGCTATCAAAAGGTGCTCTTGCTTGCGGGTTGCTCCTCGCCGCTGCGCTCACCACTGCGCACGCGCAGACGCTCGACATGTCCGAGGAGGCGTTCATACTCGCGCAGCGCTCGCCGGAAACTGCGCCATCGGCGCCGAGGATGGATCCTGCAGCACACGACGCCTTGCTCGGTCAGATCGACAGCTTCGGATTCAATTTGCGCACCGGCTCCGGCGGCGGCATGGTGTCGGTAGACATCTACCCGGTCGTGCTGTTTCGCAATGGCGACGCGCTGCAGGAAATTGCGCAGATCGATCCCGCTCACATCGATCCTTCGGTACGCCGCGGCGGAGCGTGGACGCGATGGCGGCGGGCCAACGGCAAGCTGGAGATCGAAGGCAAGCAAGGGTGGGAAGCGCTCGCCTTCCAGAGGACCTACTCGACGCTGCCGCCGGATTTTCGGCTCGATGGTCTCTTCCGCTCCCTCTCCGGGGCCGGCACGGCCACAGTCGGCGACACGACCGCGGCCGCGGCATGGTCGGCGTACCGCTTCTTCACCGATGGTCGCGTCATCCGCGGACCAGGCGCCGGCGCGTCGGCCGAGTTGCAGGACGCGTCGGTCGCCGCCGGCAGCATGGCACCCGAGCGTCGTGGCCGCTATCGCATCGACGGCCTGACGCTGCACATCGTCTACGATGATGGCCGCGAGGAGCGGACGCTTTTCGTCACCGATCCTGCTCTCCCCAACAGCACCATCTGGATCGATGGCGTCGGTTACGCGCGGCGGAAGCGCTGACGGCAGGCTTGAATCGCTTCTTTGCGAACGTCACCCGCCGTGACGCGACTTCATCGAGAAGTCCGGCTCGGCCCTACGCCGCCTTCGCCTCGTTCATCGCCCGCCACACGCGCTCGGGCGTGGCCGGCATCTCGATGTTCTTCACGCCCAGCGGACGCAACGCATCGATCAGCGCATTGATCACCGTCGGTGTACCGCCCACCGTGCCGAGCTCGCCCACGCCCTTGGCGCCGAGTGGATTGATCTTGCACGGGGTGGCCTCGTCGGTGAAGGTGGCGATGCTGGGCAGGTCGTCCGCGCGCGGCAGGCAGTAGTCCATCAGTGAGCCGGTAATCAGCTGACCGCTCTCCGAATCGTAGGCGGTGTTCTCCAGCAGCGCCTGGCCGACCGCCTGGGCGATGCCGCCGTGCACCTGGCCGGCAACGATCATGGGATTGATCACGCGGCCGACGTCGTCCATGGTCGTGTACTTCACGATCTGCGTGACGCCGGTGTCGGGATCGATCTCCAGCTCGCACACGTGCGCGCTGTTCGGCCACGACGGCCCGCCGACCTTCTGCAGCGTCTTGATGGCGATGCGCTTCTCCGGCTGCTTGGCCGCCAGGTCGAACAGGCCGACGCTCAGATCGGTGCCGGCAACCTTGAAGCGGCCGTCGGCGTATTCGATGTCGCCAGCCGCGGCCTCCAGCGCATCACCTGCCAGCTCACGTCCTTTCTCGATGGTCTCCTTGGATGCGGTCAGCATGGCCGAGCCGCCGATGTAGAGCGAGCGGCTGCCCATGCTGCCGATGCCTTGCGCGACATCGCTGTCACCCTGCACGATCTCGATACGCTCGGGATCGATGTCCAGCGTCTCGGCGATGATCTGCACGTAGCTGGTCTCGATCCCCTGCCCCATCGCCTGCATCGCGGTGTACACCTTCACCTTGCCGTCGGCCTCGACGTGCAGATCGATGGTCTCCTCGTGCACCACGCCGGTCCATTCCAGGAAGGTGGACAACGCACGGCCGCGCAGCTTGCCGCGTGCGCTCGATTCCTGGCGCCGCTTGTCGTAGCCCTTCCAGTCCGCCGCTTCGAGGATGCGATCGAGCATGTGCGGGAAGTT
>JAHCKU010000430.1 GCA_026125625.1 Burkholderiales bacterium
TATGGGAGCAGTACGCCTCGCAGACGCTGCATCAGAGGCCGGCGGATCCCGCCGCGCCCGAGCTGCTCAAGGGCAGCGGCCGCGGCTACTATCGTCCAGTGTCGCTGCTCAGCGTCTGGGCGCATGCGCCGTTCATGCACAACAACGCCATCGGTCCGGAGCTGTGCGGCAATCCGCACAACAAGGAAAACGACTTCTACGGCCAGCGGCCGCGCTACGTGGATGCCAGCAACATCAAGCTGCTGCCGCCGGACCAGCAGCCGGCCTGCTTCCAATATGATCCGAGCGTCGAAGGCCGCTACGCGCTGTACAAGGCCTCGATGCAGGCACTGCTCAATCCCGGCCAGCGCACGCCGAAGGTGACGCTGCTCAACGAGGACGTGGTGCTGCGGGTCGGGCCGCGGCTGTGGGACGGCACCAGCCGTGAAAAGCTGCTCGGCTTCCAGATCACCATCCCGGCCGAAATCGATGGCCGTGGCGTGACCGCCGGCACGCTGGGCAACTTCCTGCACAAGCAGTTCATCGTCGATCTGGTGCAGGCCAAAGTGAAACCGGACGATTTGGCAGCGCAGCTCACCGGCCGGCTGGGACCCGACCGCAGCAAGCAGGTGCTGTCGGACCTGCAGGCCATTGGCAGCGAGATCCTCGACAAGCCGGGCAACCTGGTCGACGCCATGAAAAAGCGTCCCTACCTGGTGAAGGAGGTGTACAGCTCGTGTACCGCGGACATCGAGAACGCTGGTCACCGCTTCGGTGAGGATCTCCCGGACGAAGACAAGAAGGCATTGACCGCCTTCCTGGCCACGCTGTGAGGGCGCAGACCATGACGATCTCGTTCAACCGCAGGCAAGTGGCCGTCGCACTCACGACAGCCGTCGTGCTCGTCGCCTGCACCCGCGAAGAGCCGGCGCCGGATATCAAGTTCGCGTCGTACGACACGGGCTATGCATCCAAGCCGGACTTCGCCCGGATCGAATACGAATTCCCGCTGACGCCGGTGGATCTCGCGCGCATCACACCGGCCAACATCGCCCGGCTCGACCAGGAGCAGGTCGACCAGATCTATGCACGCCTGACCGCGGGTCCGATTCCGGACGGTCCGTTCGACGGTGCGCTGTTCTTTCCGCGTGGAGGCAGCGGCAAGCTGCGCCTGTCCGAAATCGTCGGCGGCGGGTTGAAAGGCTTTGCCGTCAACCTGGCCGGTGCGAAAGCCGATCTCATCGGTGAGATGCTGTGGAAAGGCAAAGTCTTCTTCCGCGACGAGCGGGTGCTGCGCAACCGCATCGAGGACCTGTCGGCGTTGAAGAAGATCGGCCTGGTGGAAGAAGGTGCAGCCAATCCGCTGACGAAGATCGCGGTCGGCGGCAAGGAGCAATGGCTGCTGTTTCCCGCGAAGCTGTACTGTGGACAGAGCCTGCTCGACGGGCGGCGCGAATCGATCATCATCGACTACGCCTTCAGCGACGACATCCCCGGCTACCGCCGCATGCCCGACATGCTCGCCAGCCGCCAGGGCTTCAAGATCCGCGACGAAATCCGCATGGTGCGGCCGGGCTTCTACCTCGGCCGCGCCTATATCGATCGCGCCTTCGCATTGAACTTCGTGCTCTACAACAAGGAGATCGCCGAGCGCGACGGACCCGGTTTCGAGAAAACCGGCACGGTGCAGGAAGACTGCTGGATCGGAACGCAGCAGCGCACCGTCGCCGCCCGCAACTGACCCGTACTTGCGGCGGCGGCAGCGCATGATGCGTCGTGTGCCCGCAGCGATTCTCTCGGGGCTCCTGCTGTGCGCAGCGGAGCTGGCACTTGCCGCTGCCGATCTGCCGCCGGCCGGACGCTCGCTGTTCGATCACGTGACCAGCCATACCGTCGACGGGCGCAGCGTGCAGCGCATCCCTTATCCTTTTCCCGCCTTGCTGGAGGTGCTCGAGCGCCATGCGGGCAGCGACATGCTCGGGCGCCCAGGGCTCGCTGCCGTGCTGATCCCGCTGGGACGCTCGCTGCAGCGTAACGCCTCGGCCGGCGACTACTTCCGGCATCCGCGCGTGGTGGTCGCGGTCACCGGCGAAGCGCGCGGCAGCCACGTGCCGTCGCTTCTGCTCAAGGATCGCCTGTTTCTGGGCTTCCAGGATGACGCCGGCATCATCGAAGTCATCAGCTACAACGAGCACGCCGGCCGCTTCGAGTTCCAGATCGTCACTGACTATCGTGCAGGCGCAACGCCGCGCGTCGCGTATGCGCGCAGGGCCGTGTGCAGCGCCTGTCATCATGCTGCGGCGCCGATCTTCTCGCGTCCCGGCTGGGACGAGACCAACGCCAATCCGGCGGTTGCGCGGGCGCTCTCGGCGCATGCGGCGAGCTTCCACGGCGTGGCGGTCAAGCGCGGGGTCGACGTGCCGAACGCGATCGACGATTCGGTCGCCCGCGCCAACCGGATGGCGCTCGCGCAAACGATCTGGCGCCGGGGCTGCGACGCGGTGCAGGTGCCGGGCGATCCGGTGGGCTGTCGCGAGGCGTTGCTCATCGCCGTGCTGGAGCGCAGGCTGAACGTCCAAGCAGGTCACGGCACCCGTGCGCCCGATGCAGCGCTCGGTCCGCTCGCCGTGGCGTGGCGGATCCAGTGGCCGCAGGGGCTTCCCGAGCCTGATCCGAACGTTCCCAATCGCGATCCATTCTTCGGCCAGGCGCAGCAGCTCGTCACCGCGGGAACGGGCGCTCCGTGGGGTGCGGAGGAAGTCGTCCCTGCGCTGGATCCCATGTCGCCTCGCGCGCCGGTGGATGCGTGGCGGCCCGATGCGCGCGGCATGGATGCGCTGCTCGACACGCTCGGGGGCTTTTTCAGCGAAGCCGACATGCGGGCGATCGAGCGGACGCTCACCCGAGGTCCGGGCGGAGCG
>JAHCKU010000431.1 GCA_026125625.1 Burkholderiales bacterium
TGGCCAAGGTCGAGGAGATCGTCGAGCAGTTCCAGGCAATGACGCAGGCATGGAAGTACAGCAGCATGCCGGCGGTGTGCGCCGTCGAAGGCCTGGCGCTGGGCGGAGGCTGCGAGCTGATCTTGCACTCGTCGCGCACGGTGGCAGCGCTGGAGAGTTACGTCGGGCTGGTGGAGGCGGGGATCGGCCTGCTGCCGGCGGGCGGCGGTTGCAAGGAACTGGTATTGCGCGCGGCGCAGGAGGCACGCGGCGGAGACGTATTCCCGCATCTGCGGCGTTATTTCCAGAACGTGGCGATGGCCGAGGTGGCCAAGTCCGCGGTGCAGGCGCGCGAGCTGGGCTATCTGCAGCCATGCGATCGCATCGTGATGAATCGCGCCGAGGTGCTGCACGTGGCCAAGAGCGAGCTCGACGCGCTGGTGGAGGCCGGCTACCGGCCACCGTTGCATCCCGTCGGCATTCCGGTGGCGGGACGCAGCGCGATCGCCACGATCAAGGCCTACATGGCCAACATGCTGGAGGGGCAGTACATCTCCGAGCACGACTATCTGGTGGGCAGCCGCATTGCTTACGTCATGTGTGGCGGCGACGTCGAGGCCGGCACGCAGGTCGACGAAGCCTGGCTGCTGACGCTGGAGCGGCGCGGCTTCATGGAACTGCTCGCCACGGAAAAGACCCAGGCGCGAATCGAGCACACGCTGAAGACGGGGAAGCCATTGCGGAATTGAAGCTCGAATCGTGACTGGGGCTTTCGGCGGACACTAACCTTCAGGTTACGTGGGAGCCAAAAGACCCAGGTGCGAATCGAGCACACATTGAAAACGGGGAAGCCATTGCGGAATTGAAATGTTGTAGTGGCGGGTCCCGGCTTGCGCCGATATGACGGAGGTGGTCGTCACCCCGGCGGAAGCCGGGGTCCAGGGTTGAAGCAAGGCCCCTGTCGTCTCGCTGGGTCCCGGCTTGCGCCGGGACGATGAAGCGGTCGTCGGACCAGTGCAAGCCGCCCAGGCTTACCGAAGGAAACGGAGATGTCCAAGCAAGTACAGGATGCCTACATCGTCGCGGCCAAGCGCACGCCGGTGGGCAGAGCACCGCGCGGAATGCTGCGCAACGTGCGCCCGGACGAGCTGCTGGCGCATGTGTTGAAGTCGACGCTGGCGCAGGTGCCGTCGCTGGATGCGAAGGCGATCGACGACGTGGTGGTGGGCTGCGCGATCCCGGAGGCCGAGCAGGGCATGAACGTGGCACGCGTCGCACTCCTGCTCGCCGGTCTGCCGAGCTCGGTGGCGGGGATGACCGTCAACCGCTTCTGTTCCTCCGGATTGCAGGCGGTGGCGATCGCGGCCGATCGTGTGCGTCTGGGCGAAGCTGAGGTGATGATCGCGGCCGGGACCGAGAGCATGAGCATGATCCCGATGGGCGGCAACAAGATCTCGTTCAGCGAGCACATCTTCGATCGCGACGAGAACGTCGGCATCGGCTACGGCATGGGCATCACCGCCGAAAAGGTCGCGCAGCAGTGGAAGGTGAGCCGTGAAGCGCAGGATGCCTTCGCCGTCGAGAGCCATCGCAAGGCGCTGGCGGCGATCCAGTCGGGCGAGTTCCATGACGAGATCACGCCGGTGACCATCGACGAGAAGCTCGCCGATCTGCGCATGCAGGAAGTGCAGCACGCTACTCGCACCATGAGCGTCGACGAGGGGCCGCGCGCGGGCACCACACCGGAGGTGCTCGCCAGGCTCAAGCCGGTTTTCGCGGCCAGCGGTTCGGTCACCGCCGGCAACAGCTCGCAGACCTCGGATGGCGCGGGGGCGGTGATCGTGGTGAGCGAGGCGGCGCTGCGGCGTTTCGACCTCACGCCACTGGCGCGCTTCCTCGGCTTCGCGGTGGCCGGCGTGCCGCCGGCGATCATGGGTATCGGACCGAAGGTGGCGATTCCAAAGGTGCTGCAACAGGTCGGCCTGCATCAGGAAGATCTCGACTGGATCGAATTGAACGAGGCCTTCGCCGCGCAGAGCCTGGCGGTGATCGCTGACCTGGGACTCGACCCGGCCAGAATCAATCCGCTCGGCGGGGCCATCGCCCTGGGCCATCCGCTCGGCGCGACCGGTGCGATCCGCACGGCAACCCTGGTGCACGGCCTGCGGCGCCGCAATTTGAGATACGGTATGGTTACCATGTGCGTCGGTACCGGGATGGGTGCCGCGGGCGTGTTCGAGGCGCTTCCCTAGGCACTGAGGCAGTACATTAGGGTTGTCATTCCGGCGAAAGACGGGATCCAGGTTGAAGCAAGGCCCTGTCGTATCGCTGGGTCCCGGCCTTCGCCGGGACGACGAGTCGCTGGGTCTCAGCCCCGGATAGAGGCACTCCGGGGGCAGGCTCTGCGCCAAGACGACATATCAAGAACGGATCTGTACCCATGGCACTCACGATCTATCCCGTCACCGAAAATTTTGCTGCCGAGATCGGCGATGTCGACCTTTCCCAGCCGCTGCCTTCCGAGCAGCTGGCGCAGATCGAAGCGGCGTTCGATCGCTACGCGGTCCTGGTGTTTCCCGATCAGAAGCTCACCACCGACCAGCATCTGGATTTCGCGCGTCACTTCGGTCCGCTGGAAACCACCATCCACGCCACACGCAAGGATGCCCAGCTGCGCGTGCGGGCCGAGATCGCCGATGTGTCGAACCTGGCGATCGGCGATCGGATCTGGGGCGAGAACAGCCGCAAGCGCATGTTCGAAATGGGCAACCGCATGTGGCATACCGACAGCTCCTTCCGTCGTGTGCCGGCGCGCGCATCGCTGCTGTACGCGCGCACCATTCCGCCGGTGGGCGGGCAGACCGAGTACGCGGACATGCGGGCTGCCTACGACGCCTTGCCCGATGCCATGCAGCGT
>JAHCKU010000432.1 GCA_026125625.1 Burkholderiales bacterium
CCGTGACAAGTCTTTCAGCTGGAGAAAATGCCGCGTCGATCGCGTCGCGGCGTCGTTGTGCGAATTGGCGTCCTTGAGACGTACCGCGCGTGGTGTTGCCATCGTCATTCCGCCACGCCGACCGGTTCGGCTATGAACTGATGAATCATCTCCGCCACGCCGTCGACCAGCTGCAGCGCTTCGTCCTGCTGCAGGATGAGCGGCGGCAGCAGGCGCAGGACCGTGTCCGCCGTCACATTGACGAGCAGTCCTCGCTCGAGGCCCTGCCTGACCAGCTCGGAGCAGGGCCGATCCAGCTCGATGCCGATCATCAGTCCTTGTCCGCGAATTTCCTTCACACCGGACAAGCCATCCAGGCGCTCGCGCAGCCGGGTGCGGATCAGATCACCGATGCGGTGGGCGTTGTCGAGCAGGCCTTCGTCACGGATCACGCCGAGCGTGGCCAGGGCAGCGGTGCACGCCAGCGGGTTGCCGCCGAAGGTGGAGCCATGGCTGCCGGGCTTGAATACGTGGGCCGCGGCGCTGCGTGCCAGGCAGGCGCCCATGGGAACGCCGTTGGCAAGACCCTTGGCCAGGGTGAACACATCCGGCTGTACGCCGGTGCACTGATAGGCAAACCAGTTCCCCGTGCGACCCATCCCGGTTTGCACCTCGTCCAGCATCAACAGCCAGCCGTGCCGGTCACACAACGCCCGCAGCTGCGCCAGATAGTCGCCGTCCGGCATCTGCACGCCGCCTTCACCCTGGATCGGCTCGACCAGCACCGCCACCACGTTCTTGTTGCTGCCGAGCAGGCCCAGCGCTTCGACATCGTCGTAGGGCACGCGCGCGAATCCTGCAAGCAGCGGTTCGAATCCGGCTTGCACCTTGCGGCTCCCGGTGGCCGAGAGCGTGGCGATGGTGCGTCCGTGGAATGCCTTCTCCATGACCACGATGGTCGGATGTTCGATGCCCTTCTGATGCCCATAGAGACGGGCGAGCTTGATCGCGGCCTCATTGGCCTCGCATCCGGAGTTACAGAAGAATGCCGTTTCCATTCCCGACAGCTGGCACAGCAGTTCGGCCAGGCGCTCCTGTTCGGGAATCTGATAGAGATTCGAGGCGTGCACGATGCGCGCCGCCTGCTCGCTGATCGCCTGCACCAGGCGTGGGTGCGCATGGCCGATGCCGGACACCGCAATGCCGCACAAAGCATCGAGATAGCGCCTGCCCTGCGTATCCCACAGCCATACGCCCTGGCCGCGCACGAACGCGACCGGCAGCCGGGAGTAGGTGTTCATCAGATGCTGGCCGATCATTATCGAACTCCAGAAAAGCAACACGGCGACTCGAGCCGCCGTGGGAGGTCACTACGCAACGTCGTGTCTATATGTATCCGAATCGCTGCGCCGATGCAAGCGGTCCGCGCCCTGCCTGCCTCACGAGCCCTTCAGGCGCTTCAGCCCGCGCTCGTCGCTGGCCGTGAGCACGCGCATGCAGGGTACGTAGCCGTCGTACAGGATGCCGTGCAGCTCGATGCGCTTGTGGCTGCGCAGAAGCCCTGCAAGGTACTGCAGGATATCCATGGTGATCACCTGGCCCGGCACCAATACCGGGATCCCGGGGGGATAGGGCGTGATCTGGTCGGTCGCGATCCTGCCGCTCAGCCGCTGATTGATGCGATCCTGCTCATCCAGGATCGGCAAGGCCTGCCCGCCGCAGTAGAACGCATCGCGCGGCAGGTATTTCAGCGAGGTGAAGCTCGGAATATCGGGCGTGCGGTAGAGCCGGCGCGGTGCACGCCGCTCGCGCGCAATGCGCATCAGCGCATCGTACAGGCGTGATACCTTGCTACGCGTCGTGCCGATGGTGAGCAGCAGCGAGAGCGTGTTGAAGGTCGATTTTTCGACCTGGATGTTGTAGCGCTCGAACAATTCGTGCTGCAGCTCTTCGACGGTATAGCCGCACTCGGAGATATCGACCGTCACCTTGGTCGGGTCGAGCTGGATGCCGTCGTGGTGCACCTCTTCTGGGAGCAGATCCTCCAGCTCCAGCACGCGGAACACGCCCGTGGAGTTGATCTGCTGGCGCAGCTCCTGCGCCAGGAGCAAGGTGCGGTTCAGGAGCTTGTAGCCTTCCATCATCGCCTGTTTGCGTGCCACGTCCAGGCTCGCGATCATGCTGTACTGCGGGCTGGTGGACGTGTGCATGTTGAAGTTTTCCCGGAAGATGTGCTCGTTGAATTCCGGGTCGTTCACATGCAGCATGCTCGCCTGCGAGAAGGCGGACAGGATCTTGTGCGTGCTTTGCGTCGCATAGTCGGCCCCGGCCTCGAGGGCAGACGGACGGAAAGCGGGATGGAAGCGCGCGAAGCCGTACCAGGCTTCGTCGATCACCACCTTGATGCCCTGGGCATGGGCGGCCTTGACGATCGGTTGCAGGTCGTAGCGGAAGCCGTCGTAGGTGCACGAGGTGAGCACCAGCGCCTGCGCGTCGGCGTGCTCTTCGATCGCCTTGAACAGTGTCTTCTTCGGGATAGGACCGAAGATCCCGTATTTGCGATTGACCGACGAGTCCAGGTAGATCGGGTGCGCGCCGGACAGCACCACGCCGTGGTGCACGGACTTGTGGCAATTGCGGTCCAGCAGGAGCTTTTCGCCGGGTGCGATCAGCGTCTGAAAAATGACCTTGTTGCCGGTGGAAGTGCCATTGGTGGCAAAGAACGTGCGGCGCGCGCCGAACGCCTTTGCCGCCATCTTCTGCGCCTCCTGGATCACGCCGGTGGGTTCCATCAGCGAGTCGAGCATGGGCACGGACACGGACAGATCCGCGTCGAAGACGTGCTCGCCCATGAACTCGTGGAAGTCGCTGACCCAGGGGCTGTCCCGCAGGCTGTCGCCGGCCGAATGTCCCG